>JAZSPC010000040.1:0-29108 GCA_045537285.1 Clostridia bacterium | reverse complement strand
TGTAATAAGCCCTTTATCTAGACCGACATATTTAGCATTGAAACTTGGAACAAATCTAATATCGCTTCTTGCAAAATCTATTTCATTTATTCCATATTTTTTATTCAATTCCTTTAATATCTTTGTTTTAATTTTAGCTTCTTTTTCATCACTATCCGGTATAGACCCCACAACTACATTTAAGTTCTCTGGATCAATAAATTCAGAAGCCTTCTTTTCTTGCTCTTCACGGCCTAGGTGTGGGAGTAGATCTGTTATTACAAAAGTAAAATCATCACTATCTTCTCCAAGAACAATATCTACTTCTTCACTCTTAGAATTATATATTTTCCCATACATAGCAAGAGGTATAGTTAACCATTGATATTTTTTAATTCCACCATAATAGTGTGTTTTAAAATATGCAAATTCGCCTTCTTCGTATAAAGGATTTGGTTTTAAATCTAATCTTGGTGAATCAACATGTGCACCAATTACATTTAAACCATTCTCTACTTTTTCTTTTCCAATAACTGCTGCATATATGCTTTTATCTCTATTTATATAATATACTTTATCTCCTGGTTTTAATGTTTCATATTGTGAAATATCTTTAAAATCATTTTCATCAAACATTTTTTTAGTAAATGTTACACATTCTCTTTCTGTTTTTCCTTTATTTAAGAAATAGATATATTCATCAGAAAATTTCATAATTGCTTTTTCTAAGTCTGCATCTACTTCTAACCATCCATTCTCTTTTTTGTTAAATAACATTTCTTTTAATTTTTTACCTTCTGTTTCTTTGCTCATTGCTTTATCCTCCTTAAAAATTATATATATTAAACATTAAATCTAAATAGAACTATATCTCCGTCTTGCATAATATATTCTTTACCTTCCATCCTTAGAAGTCCTTTTTCTCTTACTGTATTCATTGAGCCTTCTCTAATTAAATCGTCATAACTTACAACTTCTGCTTTTATAAATCCTCTTTGAATATCTGAATGTATTTTTCCAGCAGCTTCTGGTGCTTTTGTACCTTTTTTTATTGTCCATGCTCTTACTTCTGGTTCACCTGCTGTTAAGAATGACATTAAACCTAATAAATCATAACTTGCTTTTACAACTTTATCTAGTCCCGATTCATCTAGTCCTAATGCTTCTAACATTTCTTTTTTATCTTCACCATCTAGTGAAGATAATTCTTCTTCTATTTTAACACATAAAGGAATAACCATTGCATTTTCTTTTTTAGCATATTCTCTTACTTTGTTTACGTTTTCATCATTATCGCTATTTCCTAATTGTTCTTCTGAAACATTAGCTATATAAAGTATTGGCTTTGCAGTTAAAAGATATACATCTTTTATTAATTCTTTTTCTTCGTCTGTTAAACTTACTGTTCTTGCAGACATACCACTTTCTAATGTGGCTTTAATTTTATTTAATACATCTATTTCTATTTGTGCTTTTTTATCTGCTTTTAATTGTTTATATGCTCTTTCTAATCTTTTATCTATTGTTTCAATATCTGCAAATATTAATTCTAGATTTATCGTTTCTATATCTCTTGTTGGATTTATATTGCCATCAACATGAACAACATTTGGATTTTCAAAACATCTTACTACTTCTACTATACTATCTACTTCTCTAATATGTGATAAGAATTTATTTCCTAATCCTTCACCTTTACTTGCACCTTTTACTAATCCCGCAATATCTACAAATTCTATTATTGCATGTGTTGTTTTTTCTGGATTATACATCTTTGTTAGTTCATCTAATCTTTCATCTGGAACTGGAACTACTCCTACATTTGGCTCTATTGTACAAAATGGATAATTGGCACATTCTGCACCCGCATTTGTTATTGCATTAAACATTGTACTTTTTCCAACATTAGGAAGCCCTACAATACCTATTTTCATTGTCTATTCTCCTTCTATTTAATCTTTAAATAATATATCACAAGTAGCAAATATTGTAAATAGGTTTTTATTTAGGAATTTATAAAAACGTCTTGACTTTTTATGTAAATTATAGTATATTATTTTGAGTAACATTTTTGTTGCACTTTCGTAATACTATCAACGGAGGTGCAAACCTCCGAATAAATATAAGGAGGACATCATTATGTTCAAACTATTTAAAAAGAAAAGAAGATCAATAACTGAAAATGAGAATGTTTCCATAAATTCAGAAAGCATTTTTCCAGGTGCAAAGGATACTTTGGAGACAACTAAACAGAAATGGAAAACCATTACCCCTAATGAGATTCTTGAAAAAATAAAATTGGAATCATCAAAAGGTAATCGAAAAGCAGGATTCTTCGATTGTTATATTTCCGATGAACTTGTAAGAGAACTTCGTAGTAAGGGATATAGAGTAGAAGTTAATCCTTCACCCTCGAGTATAGGTCCATATTTTGAAATTTATTGGTAAAAAATCTTCACCGTGTCATCATTTGATGGCACGGTGTTTCTTATTTATATATCAAATAGCTGAAAATTAAAAATAATCAATTGTATAAAATGTACAACTGATTATTTTGGTTTTGAAAACAACTTACTTTTTCAGAATGGGTCTTAACATATATTCTTTGTGATAATCATTTAAAGTTGCTATAAAGTTTTTAGCTTTATTAAAGTCATCAAAAAAGAATGTTGTATATTTGCTACCTTCTTCATATTTAAACACTTCATCTAATGCATGAGGAATATATCTATCCAAAGTTCTACTTTTATAAATACGAACTTCATACATAGTATTAGAATCATCTTTTCCAAGGAAAATCATTAATTCTACCTTTTTTTCATCAACAACTGAAAGTGTCCAGAAAATTCCATCCTCTTCGTCAATCAATTTATGCTCGGGAACAAACCGAACTAAATTGTAACGGCAGTAAGCTCTTTTTTCAATTTGCATAAAATTCCTCCTGAAAATATTAATTTTATTTATAATGCTATTATATTCTGAAAACAGGATTATAAGATTTTATGTAAATATTATATCATTATTTTCCTATAATTTCAAGCATTGTTTCTAACATACACTTTCCTGTTTTCTCTTTCTAATAAATTTATAACTCTTGGTCTGTTATACCTTTGTATAATAATAAATTGGCTATCAAATATCATAGCTACTATTGCAGATATTAAGAATGCCAAAAATAGTTCTGGCCATATAAATGAAAATAATATACTTGTTAATGAAATTATTTCATTTATCCAATGGTCTACTTCTGATTTTGTCATAGTATTTGCTATTTCTTCTAATGAATGTTCTTTTAACGAAAAAGATTCCGGATTATATGTTAAGGCTTTCCCTTTCCAATCTTTTACGCGTAAGAAGTTATATAAGCCTTTTTCAAATTTTCTTTCTTTAAAAAATCCTTGTTTATAATTTATATGTTTCTTAAATAATTTAGAAACATTTCCCATAATAATTCTTACCCAAAAATGATACATTATTGTAAAAGTTACTATACCTATTAATAATACTAAATAATTTGTACTAATACCTCTATAATACATCGAAAAACAAATAATTGATGTTATTAAACATGTTCCAATTACACAATACATAAATAATGCTGGTCCACTTATCTTTGTTCTAGCCATTTTGTCCTCCTAAATAAAGATTCTATATTTTATTTATACCATAAATCGACATATTTCGCAATATGATAAATTCTTTATTAATATAATAGAAGGTATACACAATTTGCATATACCTTCTATTCCCTTTAAATGCTAATGATAGTATTAAGCATAGCAAAATATGTCATTTCAGCAGATTTCTCTTTTGAAATTCCATCAGCATCATGTTTGCTGATGAGTTCGACATCAAACATTCCTTTGAGGAATGCTATTTTTTCGCCGATGCTTTTGAAGTTGTAGTTCTCATTGATTACCTTGTCAGCCTCCTCTACATTAGGTGACTGTTCAATCAAAGTTTTAATAACTTCCCTACGCACTTCCCGAAAAGTTTTTCTCGGTTTGATATCAAGCATTTCTTTTTGCTTTTCAATTGCTTCTGGTGATTCATAAATTGGCTGATAGAATCCTCTGTGCTCCGAGAATACAACATTTTTGTCATTTAACATTTTTTCCTCCTTAAAATATTAATTTTACTTTGATGTATTGCATATCCGAAAAAAGGATACAAAAAAATATGTAATTATTATATCATTAATAATCAGTAATATCAATGTGTACAGAAAAAATTATGGTCAAAAAAAGAGCCTAATGGCTCTAATGTGGAGCTATTAACGGGAATCGAACCCGTGACCTCAGCCTTACCAAGGCTGCACTCTACCTACTGAGCTATAATAGCATATTTATGGGCGATTATGAATCGCCCTATTTTTATTCTATATTTTCTTCATTGTCTACAATATTTTTAATTGCTTTTTTTCTTATTCTTTGAATTGCATTATCTATTGATTTAACAGGTGTTTCTAATTTTTCTGCTATTGTTACATAACTTTCACCTTTTATAAATCTTGCTAAAACTTGTTTTTCAAAGTCGCTTAAATTTTCATCTATTGCAGTTTCTACTCGCTTATAATATTCTTTTTTAGTAATAGTATCTAATGGATCTTCTGTTTGATGAGAATCTAAAACTTCTAGTACGCTTGTATCTTCATCTTCATCATAAGCTGCTGTATTTAATGATACATAACCATTAAGTGGCATATGTTTCTGTCTGTTAGATGTTTTTATGGCTGTTATTAATTGTCTTTCTATACACATGTTTGCAAATGTTTTAAATGAATTTTGTTTATCTGAATTATAGCTTTGTATTGCTTTAAATAATCCTATCATTCCTTCTTGTATTATATCTTCTTTTTCGGCACCAATAATAAAATACTTACTGACTTTCATATTAACTAAACCTTTATATTTGTCAATTATAAAGTCAATAGCATATTTATCACCATTCTTAACTAATGAAATAACTTCTTCATCTGTCATAGAACTATAATTATGTGTATTTTCATTTAATGAATAAAAAGCATTTGCATTAACTGCCATTTGAGTCCTCCATATTTTGCTATAATTACTTACGAGATATTATATTTTCTAAATAATAAAATGTCAATACTTAAATTCAATATTTAAAGCTATTTCTAGGCTTTTATTGACATTTTTATAATTTAATACATTATTTTATATTCTACATCTGTCGCATATCTAAAAATCTCTTTTAGCCTTTTTTTAGTTATCATAGAAACTCTTGGTTGTGGATTTTTTTCATCATATTCTAAAAGTTCTTGTGTATAACAATCTGTTGCCGTTTTATATATTAAATATCTGTTATTAACATATGTTAAATATATTTGATATCCATTATTTAAATCTTTTTCAAAATTAGCATATTTATAGTCGCCATCCATAGTGTTTTCTCCTATTTTATCATTTCTTCAAATTCTGCTTCTGTAATTACTTTTACACCTAATTCATTAGCTTTCTTTAATTTGCTTCCAGCATCTTCACCAGCTAATACAAAATCTGTTTTCTTCGAAACTGAGCTTGAAGTTTTACCTCCGAAATTTTCAATAATTTCACTTGCTTCATCTCTTGTAAATTTTTCTAAACTTCCTGTTAATACAAATGTTTTGCCATAAAATCTTTCGTCTTCACTTTCTTCTTTTAAATAGTTCATATTAACATTTGCTTCTTTTAGTTTATTTATTAAATCAATTGTTTGTTCTTGATTAAAGAAATTATATATACTGTCTGCAATTATTTCTCCAACCTCATCAATTGAATTTAAATTTATGATACTTGCATTCATTAAGCTATCTAAGCTCTTGAATTTTTTAGCTAATACTTTTGCAAGTTTACTTCCAACATTACGTATTCCTAATCCACAAATTAATCTATCTAAATCATTTTCTTTACTTTTATTAATTGCATCTATTAAGTTTTGTGCAAATTTCTTTCCATCTTTCTTTAAAGATGCAATATCTTCTAATTTTAAATAGTATATGTCTGAAATGTTGTTTATTAATCCTTTATCCAGTAATTGTTCTATTATTGCTTCACCTAAACCATCTATATTCATAGCTTCTCTTGAAGCAAAATGAACTATATTTCTTAAAGTTCTAGCTGGACATTCGATACCTATACACCTTGTTGCAGCTTCCCCTTCTTCTCTTACAACTTCCGCACCACAAACAGGACATATTTTTGGCATTTCAAAATCAATTTCTTTTCCAGTTCTTTTTTCTTTTAAAACCTCCACAACTTCTGGAATTACATCTCCTGCTTTCTGTATAAGAATATGATCACCTATTCTTAATCCTTTTTCTTTTATAAAGTCTTCGTTGTGTAGGGTTGTTTTTGATATTGTAGAGCCTGCTACAACAACTGGTTCTAGTATTGCAAGTGGTGTTATTACTCCTGTTCTGCCTACTTGGCATATTATATCTTTTAATATTGTTTCTTTTTTCTCTGGTGGATATTTGTATGCCACAGCCCATTTAGGTGTTTTTGCAGTTTGTCCTATTTTTTCTCTTAATTCTAAATCATCAACTTTTACAACTGCTCCATCTATTCCAAATGTTAAATCATTTCTATCTTTACCAATTCTATTTATTGCATTTATTACTTCTTCTGCGTTATTACACAATATTTTAACAGGATTAACATTAAATCCTAATTTTTCTAAATATATTAATGATTCGTGGTGTGATTTAAATTTAATACTATCACATTTTTGAACATTAAATACATATATATCTAATGGTCTTTGTGCAGTAATTGTGCTATCTAACTGTCTTAAAGAACCTGCTGCTGCATTTCTAGCATTAGCAAATAAAGGTTCTTCTTCTAATTCTCTTTTTTCATTTAGGTATTCGAATTCTTTTTTTCCAATAAATACTTCTCCACGAACAATTATATCTATTGGCTCTTTTAATTCTTTTGGTATGTTTTTAATTGTTTTTAAATTTTCTGTAATATCTTCTCCAACTTGTCCATTACCTCTTGTTGCACCTTTTATAAATTTACCCTTTACATATTCTAATGCAACTGATAAACCATCTATTTTAGTTTCAACTACATATTTTAATTCTTTATTGTTTTCTAGTGCTAATTTTTGCATTTTTTCATCAAAATCATTAACAGATTCAAAATCAAAAACATCTTGTAGGCTTTGTAATGGAACTATATGTTCTACTTTATTGAAACCTTCTTTTGTGGTTCCTCCTACTTTTTGTGTTAAAGAATCTTTTGATAAAAATTCAGGGAATTCTGCCTCTAAATTTCTTAATTCCACCATTAACATATCGTACTCAAAATCACTTATTTCTGGTTCATCATCATCATAGTATTTTTTAGCATGATATTCTGTTTGTCTTCTTAATTCTTCAATTCTATTCTTAGCTTCTGTTTTATTCATTTATTCCCTCTCTATATTCTAACAATCTTTAAATAAATCTTTTCCACCTTTAAGATAGCTCCATCCTGAAAAAATTGTAGCTATAACAGATACTGTCATTAATACACTTGCTAATATATTTAATATATACTCTCCTGTTGGCATGTATACAAGTATAGAACTTGCCATTGCTTCTTGGATTGTAGCAGCTCTGAATATAAACTGACAGTATGGAAAATTATTTAATAACATTAAAATTATTGCTATCATTTGAGTTACAGTTTTTACTTTTCCCCATATATTTGCAGCTATTACTTTTCCGCCTTTTTCAACTGCAATTAATCTATATCCAGAAACAACAAATTCTCTAAATAGAACTATGATTGGAATCCATGCTGGTAACATTCCCTCTTCAACTAATATAAGCATTACTGCTAAAACTAATATTTTATCTGCTAATGGGTCTGCAAATTTTCCAAATGCTGTTATTTTATTATCTCTCCTTGCTAATTTCCCATCTAAGTGATCTGTATATGATGCAATACTAAATATAGCTAGTATTAGCCAATTCACTATTGATATATTCAAAAATTCTCCATTGATTAATCCTAAATTTCCTAAGTAATATATAACTACTATTATTGGTACTAATATAATTCTTAAAATAGTTAATTTGTTTGGTAAATTCATAATAAAACCTTCCTTATTTCAATTTGCTTATATTATATATAAAATCTAGAAAAAAAGAAATACCTTTTTAACTATTTCTTTTTATTTTAAATAATAATTATTTAAAAAATTTATATATAGAAGCCAGCTTGTATAAATTATCGTTTAAAATAACTTATATAAGCTGGCTTTACTTTTTTGAAAAATTGATATTAGCTTGTAGCAAAAATTTTTGAATTTTTACTGTAATCTTCTAAAACTGAGATTCTAATATCGTGATTAAAAGTTTTAGTATTTAAAGAAACAATACTCTTTTCGAATAAATCATGCTTTTCATTATTAGCAGTAATTGCATCAAATAGAGTATCAATTTTTTTGTTGATTTCAAAATCAAATACAGTAAAATTATCATTAAGTTTTCGGATACTTTCTTGATTAGATTTTACTTCTGCTTCTAGAACATCTAACTTTTCTAGTTTTTTCAATACAACATCTTGAATTACTCTGTCTGTATTACTAGTTTTATTCTCTAATGAGTCTAGTTTCTTTAAAACAACTTCTTCAAATTCTTTTGACATATCTTTACCTCCTTTCCTGAAAATTATATGCATTATACATTTGATTAATTTAAGTGTCAATATTTTATCTTTATTTTATGACAATATTTTTCCGACATATTTCGACTTGCATTTTTATACTTCATTCAAGACTATATTTAATATTTCTGCTAAATATTTCATACTTGCGCAGGCTTCTTCTAATGTATTTCCTGTTGCTCCTACTTCTATTATTGAAGCAGCATTTGCTACTTTTTGATTAAATGTTGCACTTCTTAAATTTATGTTTCTAAATAATCCTGGATATAGTTCATTTGCTTTTTCTTGTACTTTTACTGCGAATTTTAGGTTGTTTTTCCAATTAGGATGTTTTCCTCCTCCATCATTTGTACCAATAACAAACATGAGTTGTGCAACTTTTTCTCCATTTATTTCTACTGTCGGTGCAAAATTACTGCTACTTCCAATTGCATCTCTATGTACATCAAAAACTATATCTGTATCTTCATTTTTCTTTAAAAGATTTTGTACTGTTTTTAAAGACCTTTCATATGAACCAGAATATGCAGGATAATCGTGTTTTGTTGTATCTCTTATTACATTAAATTTATATTCTTCTAAGCGAGTTTCTAGTTCTTTACCAACCCTTACAACTGAATACTTTAAATCTGTTGTTCTAAAATTTCCAGATGCTTTATATGTATTTTCTTTTGTTGGTGTATAACTTTCACAGGTATGAGTATGAAATATTATTACATCTTTACAATTTTTAGGTGTATAATCCGGTTTTAACATACTTTCTGTTAACTTTATATCTGTATCATTTTTTATTTTCACACTTCCATATTTATTAGTATAAGTTTCTTTAAGTTCTCCTACTTCTCTTTCTGGTTCTTCCTCATCATTTTCCGCTTCATTTTTTTTATTATTATCTTCTATTGCAATTTCCTGTTCCTCTTTTTCTTCTATATTAGGCAACTCCATACCTAATATTCTTGTCACCCCACTTCTGGACGTATATTTTTCTGCTTGTATAACCACATCGTTCTTTTTTTCAAGAGAAGCAATAGTAATGTTAGATTTTATAAAAGCTGTATAATCTATATCTAAAAGAGAAAAGATTTTAGTTTCATTTAAATCGCAAAAATATCTAGTAGAACAAATACTAATTAAAATAATTGATATTAATCCTACTAGATATTTTAATAAATCTTTTAATTTTATAGTTTTAATCATATTTTTCTCCTTTGTCTAATATACGTAAATTTTCCTTCTATATTAATATATATTAAACAAATTTAAAATTATGATAATTATTCTAAAACTATTCCTATATTTTCTACCACTTCACTTATACCTTCAAGAGATAATTTGGTTTCTTTTTCTTCACCAGTTTTCATGTTTTTAACTTTACACTTTTTATTCTTAATTTCATCTTCTCCAAGAACTATTACATACTCAGCATTTATTTTATTAGCATACTTCATTTGAGCATTAAAACTTCTAGAAGATATATTGGTTTGTACTGAATAATACTTTCTTAATTCTTCTGCTAATTTCATTGCGTCTAAATCATATTTTGCATCTAATGAAATTATGCATATTTCAAGTGGAGCATACCCTATCTCTTCATCTGATAAAAGAGAAAGTAATCTTTCTTCCCCTGCCGCAAATCCAATAGCTGGTGTATCTTGACCACCTAATTCTTTAACTAGACCATCATATCTACCACCTGCTAAAATTGTATATCCATCTCTTTCAGATATAAATTCAAATACAGTCTTGGTATAATAGTCTAAACCTCTTACTATACTACTATCTACTGTATATTTTATTCCTAATTCATCTAATCCATTTTTAACATTTTCAAAGTGTGTTTTACATTCTTCACACAAGTAATCTAGTATAACTGGTGCACCTTGATTTAATTCTTTACATCTTGTTTCTTTGCAATCTAAAATTCTCATAGGATTTTTATCAAATCTTGTTTTACAAGTTTCACAGTAATTAGTTAAATTGTCTCCTATAAATTGTTTTAAAGCCTCTTGATATTTTGCTCTACATTCAGGACATCCAATTGAATTAATAGTTAAGTATACATCATTTATATCTAATTCTTTTAAAAATCTATCTGCCATAGATATCATTTCAACATCTGCTAAATATGAACCCGTTCCAATAAGTTCTGCACCTATTTGATTAAATTCTCTATATCTACCTTTTTGAACATTTTCATATCTAAACATCGGCATTGAATAATGTACTTTTAAAGGAAGTGTTTTTGATGATAGACCATTTTCTATAAATGCTCTTATTACTCCGGCTGTTCCTTCTGGTCTTAAAGTTATACTTCTTCCACCTTTATCTTCAAAAGTATACATTTCTTTTTGGACAACATCTGTTGTATCTCCCACTCCTCTTTCAAATAACTCTGTATATTCAAAAGTAGGTACTCTTATTTCTTTATAATCATAATTTTCAAATACCATAGCCCCAGTACCTTCTATGTATTTCCATTTAAATACTTCTTCTGGTAAAACATCTTTGGTTCCTTTTGGTTTTTGTATCATATTATCCCTTCTTTCTTAATAATCTAGTCTTGGTTTTAAATCTGTATATATTGGTTTTTCTTCTTTTACTATTGTTGATTTACCATGTCCTGGATAAATTATTGTATCCTCTGGTAAAATCATTATCTTCTCACTTATACTTTTTATTATATCCTCAAAATTACTTGTTGGTAAGTCTGTTCTTCCCCAAGCACCTCTAAATATTGTATCACCTGAAAATATCATTTTATGTTCTTTACAATATAGTGAAGTAGAACAATTTGTGTGACCAGGTGTATGTAACACATTAAATTCAATATTTCCTATATGAAGCAAATCTTCATCATCAATTCTTGAATCCGCTTCTAATATAATTTTGTCTGCTCCAATATATTCACTTAAAACTGTTTCATCACTTTCTAAATTTTGAGCACCATTTCGGTGTATCAAAATCTTTCCACCATATTTTTCATGTAACCTTGCTGCGGCTCCAATATGGTCTGCATGACAGTGAGTTAAATATATATATTTTAATTTTGCTTCTAATATATCTAACATCACTGTTATTTTTTCCAACTCTCCTGCTGGGTCTATTACCATAGTCTCTTTTGTTTCTTCATCTTGAATAACATAACAATTAGTAGTTTCAACCCAAGCACTTTTTAATTGTAATCTTTTTAGTATCATTAGTATTTCACTCTTTCTCTATTTTTTCCTTATTACTTCATATACACTATCTACTTTTCTTAAAACTTTAAGAACTTTGTTTAGTTCATCTAAATTTTCAACTTCAACAGTTATATCAGTAATTGCAATTTTTTCTTTATTTGCTCTTGAATTAACAGCTATAAGTTTTGTTTTTTGATTTGATAATTCTTTTATAACATCTACTAAAAGTCCTTGTCTATCATTTGCAAATATTTCTATATCAACAGTATATGATGATTGTTTGTCTTCTTCGTACCATTTAACATCAATTATTCTTGCTTCTTCTTCAAACAACTCTCTTATATTTACACAATCTGTTGTATGAACAGAAACTCCTCTTCCTTTGGTTATATATCCTATTATTTCATCTCCTGGTACGGGGTTGCAACATTTTGAAAGTTTTACTAAGCAATTATCTATTCCTTTTACTATTATACCATTATTTGATGTTTTCTTCACTTTCTTAGAATGAGATAATTCTTCTATCTTTTCTTCTAAATCTAATTCTTTATGGTCTTTTCTGTATTCTTCTAATATTCTTGAAATCACTTTTCCTGCTGTAATTGCTCCAAATCCAACAGAAGCATACATTTCATCCATATTATTAAATTTGTATCTATTTAATGCAGAATTTACGTATTCTTGTTTATATAACTCAGTTTGGCTCATTCCAATTCTTTTGATTTCTTTTTCTATTAAGTCTTTTCCCTTTTCGATGTTTTCTTCTCTTTCTGCTTTTTTAAACCATTGCCCAATCCTGTTTTTAGCCATAGAGCTTTTTACATATTTAAGCCAATCTCTACTTGGTCCTTTTGACGAATCCGATGTTATTATTTCTATGATATCACCATTTTTAAGCTGAGTTATTATTGGCACCATTTTACTGTTTACTTTTGCACCTGTCATTTTATGTCCAATTTGTTCATGTATCATATATGCAAAATCAATTGGTGTTGCACCTTTTGGTAATACTTTAATATCTCCTTTCGGTGTAAATACATATACTTCATCCTCAAATAATTCTGTTTTTAATGTATTTAAGAATTCGTCTGGGTCTTGCATATCTTTTTGCCATTCTAGTGATTCTCTAAGCCATGATAATTTATCTGTTTCAACTGTTACAGTTGTTTTTGTCCCTCTGTAATTTGCTTCTTTATACGCCCAGTGCGCAGCAATACCAAATTCCGCAACTCTATGCATGTCCCAAGTACGAATTTGTATTTCAAATGGTGTTCCTTTTGGACCTATTAAAGTTGTATGTAATGATTGATACATGTTAGATTTAGGAACTGATATATAGTCTTTAAATCTTCCTGGCATCGGATTATATAATTCATGTACAATCCCAAGTGCTGCATAACAATCTTTTACTGAGTTTACTAATATTCTAAGAGCAAATAGGTCATATATTTCATCAAGGGTTTTATTGTCTCTTTTCATTTTTCTGTATATACTGTATAAATGTTTTGCTCTTCCTGTTACTTCTGCATCAATATGTTGTTTTCTTAATTCATAACGAATTCTATCCATTATGCTTTCTATAAAGGTTAAACGTTCTTCTCTTTTTCTATTTATCCCTTCAACTAATTCTCTATATTCCTCTGGATATAAATATTTAAAGGCTAAATCTTCTAACTCCCATTTTATAGAATAAAGTCCTAGTCTATTTGCAAGTGGCGCATATAATTCTTGAGTTTCTTTTGAAATTGCAATCTGTCTATCTCTTGTTAAAAATTTTAAAGTTCTCATATTATGAAGTCTGTCTGCAAGTTTTATTAATATAACTCTTATGTCTTTTCCCATTGCTAAGAACATTTTTCTGTAATCTTCAACTTGTTGTTCTTTTACAGTTATGTTTTGTTGAAATTGTGTAAGTTTAGTTACACCATCAACTAAATCTGCAATTTCCGTACCAAATTCATTAATAATATCTTGATGTGTTACTTTTGTATCTTCTACAATGTCGTGTAAAAGCGCTGCACATATTGTTGGCTCATCTAATTCTGCTGTTACTAAAATATATGCAACATTTAATGGATGAATTATATATGGCTCACCAGATTTTCTAAGCTGTCCATCATGATGTTTATTTGCAAATTCATATGCTTTTTGCACTAATTTTATATTAGCTCTTCTTTTTCTTTTCTTTAATTCAGTTAATATATCGTTTATACCCGCGTCTTGTATTTCTGACATTTGTATCACCTCTTTATTTTATAGGGATTTCATTATATCTTTAAGATTAAATTGTACACTTTCTGTTCCATTAAAGAAATTTATTTCAAGTGTTCCAACTATATCTACTTTATCTCCTACTAAAAATTCTTCTGCGCGATGTCCCATATTAAAGCCCATTGCACTTATAACATTATTGTTATCTGTTTTTAATGTTAATTTAATATGTTTTCCTTCTGTTAAAGAACGAATTGAATCTATCTTTAAGTTTTTATATAAAAATAATGGACACTTATTTGCTTCTCCATAAGGCTCTAATTTTGCTAAATCTTTTACGTTTTCTACCGTTAATTCTTTATTCGTTACTTGTTTATCTATATTAATAATTGGAATAATTTTTTCTACATCACAGCTACTTGCATATTCTTCAAAACTGTTTTTAAAATTTTCAAAATCTTTTTTATATAAACTTAATCCAACAGCCATTTCGTGTCCGCCATATTTTTGAAGATAATTACTTGTTTTGCATAAAGCATTGTGTAGATCAAAGCCCGGAATACTTCTACCAGAGCCTTTTCCTTCTTCCTCTTCCATGCAGATTAATATACTTGGTTTAAAATACATATCTGTTATTTTAGATGCAACTATACCAATAACTCCATGATGCCATTTTTCTCCTGCTAGAACAATACAGTTATTATCTTGCATATTATTTTTTTCTATTTTGCTTATTGCATCTTCATAAATTTTCTTTTCAATTTCTTGTCTCACTCTGTTATATTCGTTTAATTTATTTGTTAATTCTTGTGCCTCTAAAATATCTTGTGTTAAAAATAGTTTTAAAGCTTCTTCTGCTTGTCCCATTCTTCCACAAGCATTTATTCTTGGCGCTACTCCAAATGATATTGTCATTGATGTGATTTTTTGATATCCCAAACTATTTATTAATGTTTTTAATCCTATGTTTTTTGTAACTTCTACTAACTTTAATCCTAGTTTTGCAATTACTCTGTTTTCGTCAACTAATGGAACTATATCAGATATTGTTCCTATTGCAACTAAATCTAAATATTTTAAATATTCCTTCTCATCTATATTAAGTTTTTGGCTTATGGCTTGTATTAATTTAAATACAACACCAACACCAGCTAATTGATTAAATGGATATTTGTTATCCTTTATCTTAGGGTCAATTACTGCAATTGCGTTTGGAAGTATATCTAATGGCTCATGGTGGTCTGTTACAATTGTCTCTATTCCCAAAGAATTTGCATAATCTATCTCTTCTATTCCAGAAATACCACAGTCTACGGTTATCATTAATGTATGCTTTTCTTGTGCTATTCTTTCTATCGCTTCTTTATTCAAACCATACCCCTCATCTAATCTATTTGGTATTGTTTGAGCAACTTCTATTCCTCTGTTTTCTAAAAATTGTTTTAAAACACTTATACTTGTTATTCCGTCTACATCGTAATCTCCGTATATTATTATACGTTCTTTATTTTCTATTGCTTTTATAATTCTATCTACCGCAATATCCATTCCTTGTAATAAAAATGGGTCATAAAAGTCATTTCGTGTTGGCTCTAAAAATTTCTTTACTTCTTTATCTTCTACAATATTTTTCTTTACTAAAATACTTGCTACTAAATCTGTTAAATTATATTTTTCTTTTATCTCTTTTACTTTATCTAAATCTAATTCATTACATACCCACTTTTTATTCATTTTGATACTCTCCCTAAATAAACAATTTCCTATATATTTTATACTATTTGCAAGATTTTTACAATAGTTCGTATAAGAAAAATAAAAGAATACTAATTTTAAAATTAGTATTCTTTTATTAAAATATTAAGTAGCATTATACACTTAAATTCTTTGATATGTTGAAAATAGAATCGTCCCTTTTTTTAATTAACCCAAACACCATCACACACGACACCCGTTCCTACACCATTAATACCTAATACGTATTCTGCACCGTCAACAATAAAAGTATCGTGAGATTGGCATGAAAGATTCTCATTTTTATTCGTAAGCTGAGTCCACCCTGGTTTACCAACGCTATTACCAGTCCATTCGTAAGATACTACATCTGCACAATTTTCACATATTTCCAAAGTTTGATAACCATCATACGATTTCAATCAGTCCTAGTCATTAATCCCACCCGTAACCACAGGCGTGCCCCATAGAGGTAAGTACCAGATAATTTTCATTAGCTACAATTTCATCTACTCCTGACACACGATCATATCCAATAGAAATAAAAGAGTCTCCGGTAAATTATAACTCTACCGCACTCATCGCAAATATAAGCATCATCGACATTCTCCAACCATTTTTCCCAAGTAGTTCCTTCCTCTGTAGTATATGGTGTTCCTTCTAATATAAATGAAATTATTTTTGTTGTCTCTCCACTACCTAAACCAACATTATTTAAATAATTTAAGTAATCACCTAACATATTTGCTTCATTTTGTGCAGCTTTATTCCAATTGTCTGCTGCATTTTGTGCATAGTGCAATATCCCATCATTTGTTATACTTGATATTGCTACTGCTGCTAAGATTAATAATACAACTATTGTTATTATTAATGCTATTAAGGTTATTCCTTTCTCTAGTTTTGTTTTTTCTTTCATTTTTCCTTTTCCTCCTTCGAAATTTAAATTTATATTTTATTTAGATGTTATTAAGGTTATTTAACATCTTAACATTAAAAACTTTTTTTAACGCAAAAAAGACAGGTAAACATTTCGTCTATCTTTTATTTGTATATTTAATAAAGCATATTCTATGCTTGTTTCTTTTTTTATTAAATTACCTTTGTGTGCTCTTGCAAGGGTTTTAAGGTTTTTCATCTTTTGTTTCCTCTTTTATACTTTTATTGTTCTTATTATAAATTATAGGATATTACTTATTCTTTTGTCAATTGTTTTAGAAAATTGTAATATAAATTTAATATTTAAGTAACAAATATGTAAGAAGTACTATTTCTGTTATTAAAATCACCGGAAATCCTATTGTAAATCTAAGTTTTTTAGTTTTGTGTCTAAACCAATACATTCCTACCATTGTTCCAATTGCTCCACCTAGCATTGCTACAACTAATAAACTTTTTTCTGGTATTCTCCAACTTCCTTTTATTGCTTTTTTCTTATCTATGAGCATTATCAATATACCTATTAAATTAATAGATAATAGGTATATTGATATATTAGTTAGTGTTAAATATTCAATTAATCCAGTTTCTGTTAAAAAATTCATATTAATTCCTTTCTTAACCAAATAAGCTCATTTGATTACTTTGTGTCATTCCTTCTAAGCAACCAAATTTTCTTAATAATTCTGTTACAGATTTACCGATTTTTCCTCTTTGTTGTAATTCATCTATTGACATAAATTCGCCATCTTTTTTAGCTTCTTCTATACTTTCAGCTGCAACTGTTCCAAGCCCTGGTATACTGTTTAGTGGTGGTCTTATTCCTCCGTCTTCTATTTTAAATTTTGTTGCATGTGATTTGTATAAATCCATTGGTAAGAAGTTTATTCCTCTTTCATACATTTCTAAAACAATTTCTAAAATAGAATACATATTCTTATCTTTTGCAGAAATAGCATTTCCTTGTAAATCTAGTTCTTTCATTTTGTTTTTAACTTTTTCTTTTCCATATATCATACATTCACTATCAAATTCATCTGCTCTTATAGTGAAGTATGCTGTATAATATGCAATTGGATGATGCACTTTAAACCATGCTATTCTAAAAGCATTTGTTACATATGCTGCTGCGTGAGCCTTGGGGAACATATACTTAATTTTTTCACATGATTTTATATACCATTCTGGCACATTATTTTCTTGCATTATTTTTTTATATTCGGCCCATTTTTCAGCATCTTTTAAAGCTTTGCCTTTACGTACAACCTCCATTATTTTAAATGCAGGTTTTGCTGGTACCCCTTGTTTTATTAAGTATAGCATTATATCATCTCTGGTACATATTGCTTCACTAAGTGTAATCGTACCATTGTTTATTAAATCTTGTGCATTGTTAAGCCACACGTCTGTACCATGTGATAGACCAGATATTCTAATTAATTCTTCGAATGTAGTAGGTTTTGTATCTACAAGCATTCCTCTTACGAATTTTGTACCAAACTCAGGAATTCCAAAACTTCCGACTTCTGAATGTATTTGTTCTGGTGTAACACCTAAGGCTTCTGTTGAACAGAATATCGACATTGTTTCTTTATCATCAAGAGGTACTTTTGTTGGGTCTATTCCAGTTAAATCATAAAGCATTCTTATCATGGTCGGATCATCATGGCCTAGAATATCTAATTTTAATAAGTTTTGATCTATTGAGTGATAATCAAAGTGTGTTGTTATAATATCTGAATTTGGGTCATCTGCCGGATGTTGTACTGGCGTAAATTCATATATTTCTCTTCCTTTTGGTACAACTATAATTCCACCAGGGTGTTGTCCTGTTGTTCTTTTAACACCTGTACATCCAACTGATAATCTTGCAATTTCTGCTGAATTTACTGGTATTTGTCTTTCTTCATAATATTTTTTCACATATCCAAAAGCTGTCTTATCTGCTATTGTACCAACTGTTCCAGCTTTAAATGTAGTACCTTTTCCAAATATTTCTTCTGTATATCTATGTGCTTTTGCTTGATATTCCCCTGAGAAGTTTAAGTCTATATCGGGCTCTTTATCTCCATCAAATCCCAAGAAAGTTTCGAAAGGTATATCTATACCATCTTTTGCAAGTTTATGTCCACACTCTGGACAATCTTTGTCTGGTAAGTCAAATCCATTTTTAAATCCATAATCTGAAAAATCTGAGTATTTACAGTTTGGACATCTATAATGTGGAGGAAGTGAATTAACCTCTGTAATACCTGTCATGTTGGCAACAAATGATGAACCAACTGAACCTCTGGAACCAACTATATATCCATCTTCATTTGACTTCCAAACTAGTTTTTGAGCTATAATATACATAACTGAGAACCCATTTGTTATAATTGAATTAAGTTCCTTTTCAAGTCTTTCTTCAACTATTTGAGGAAGTGGGTCACCATATAGCTCGTGTGCTTTATCATAAGCAATTTGTTTAATTGTATCTTCACACCCAGGAATATGTGGTGGACATTTTTCTGGTGAAATTGGACTTATTCTTTCACACATATCAGCGACTTTATTTGTATTTGTTACTACAACTTCATATGCTTTATCCATTCCTAAATACTCGAATTCTTCAATCATTTCATTTGTGGTTCTTAGATATAGTGGTGCCTGATCATCTGCATCATCATATCCTTGTCCAGCTTGCAAAATTCTTCTATATATTTCATCTTGCGGGTCCATAAAATGGACATCACAAGTTGCAACCACTAATTTATTTAATTTTTCTCCAAGTGCCACTATTTTTCTGTTTATATCTTTTAATGCATTCATATCTGGCACAGTTCCATTTTTAACCATGAATTCATTATTCCCAAGTGGTTGTATTTCTAAATAGTCATAGTCTTTTGCAATATTTTCAATTTCTTCTTCGTCTTTTCCTGCAACAATCGCTCTATAAATTTCACCTTGTTCACAGGCACTTCCCATTATTAAGCCTTCTGAATATTTTTTGTATAAACTTTTTAATATTCTTGGCTTTTTATAGAAATAGTGTAAATGTGATAAAGATACTAGCTTGTATAAATTTTTTAATCCCACATAATTTTTAGCAAGTATTATTGCATGGTATGCCGGAAGTTTTTTATATGCTTCTTTTTCGTAGTTTTCATCTGCTGATACCTTATCTATATCTGCAACTGTTTTTGCACCTTTTTCTTTAAGCATTTTCATCATTATATTAAATACTTTCACTGTTGTATCAACATCATCTAATGCACGGTGAGCAACTTCTACCTTTATTCCTAAATTTTCTGCTATAATTCCTAATTTATATTTCTTGTAATTTGGAAATAAATCTTTTGCAAGTCTTAAAGTATCTATATATGTATAATCAAATTTATAACCTAATTGTGCTGCATTATGTTTTAAAAATCCTATATCAAAATCTGCATTATGTGCGACTAAAACAGAATCCCCTAAAAATTCTAATACTTTTGGAAATATTTCTTTTATAGTTGGTGCGTCTTTTACCATATCATCTGTAATTTTTGTAACTTCAACAACTTCATATGGTATTGGCTTTTCAGGGTTTACAAAAGTTTCAAAGCTATCAATTATTTCCCCATTTTTTATTTTCATTATTCCTATTTCAGTTATTTTCTCTGTTCTAAATGATAAACCTGTTGTTTCTAGGTCTAGTACACAATAAGTTGTATCAATATCTTGATTTTTAGGATATGCTACTATTGGTGTTTTGTCTGGTACTAAATATGCTTCAACACCATATATAACTTTCATATCAGGATTATCTCTTCCAAGTAATTTGTGTGCATCTGGGAATGCTTGTACAACACCATGATCAGTAATCGCAATTGATTTCATTCCCCAACTCATAGCTCTTTTTATTAAATCTTGACATGCCGTAATTCCGTCCATTTGGCTCATTTGAGTATGCATATGAAGCTCCACTCTTTTTTCCTGAGCATTATCCATTCTTTTGTCTTTTTTTCTACCTGGTGTTTCAATTACAGTATTTGCAATTACACCTATTTCTTTTGCAAATGGATCAAATTGTGCAGTTCCTTCTAGTTTAACTCCTTTTGCACCTTTTAATCTCCCCATTACTTCTTTTAGTTTTTCAGGCACAACAAAAGCCTTGCAAGTAATTGTGCTTGTACCATCATACAAGTCAAACATTACAAGGAATTTACCGCTTTTTAACTCTCTTGAATCCATATTTATTATTTCACCTTCAAGAGATATTTTTCCACTATCAATGGTTAGGTCTTCTACTTTTACAAGACCTTCTTTTATATTTAATGAACGACCTATAATTAAAGGAGTAACTTCTTGTGGCTCCTCTGGTATATTTGCTTCGTTCTTATTATTTTCATTATTTATATTTTGATTTTCTTGTTTATTTTCATTTTGATTAGCATTTTTATTTTCTTCTTTTTTAGTTTTACTACCTTCTTCTTGATTAAGTGTATCTAAATCCACTGCAATTTCTTGTTCTGCAAGTTCTATTGCTAATCTTTCTACTCTTCTTGTATTTTCTTCTTGCTTTTTTATTAATTCTTCATCTAATTTTTCAATATATTGTACTTTTAATTTTTGGTTATATAAATTTGACAAAATCTCTTCTAATTCTTTTTCAAACCCTCTTGCTACTAAAAAATCTTTTCCTTTAACAGCAAGTTGTACTTGTATGTTTTTTTCGTTTATTACAGGCTTACTATTTATTAGTATTGCTCTTGTCATAGGATGTTTAGCACTTATATATTTAACTATATTATTCCATTCAATATCTATATTAAAATCTGCATTATTTTGAACTAAAATTTTAGCATCTTTTACTTTAAATCTAATCTTTAAAAAATTCTCAAATTTATATATATTAATTAAATCAATCTTTTGTTCCGGAATAAGTTCCATTACTAATTGATTTGTTTTTTTATACAAATTAACATTCTTAATTTTAGATTCTGCAATAACTATATCTATTTCTGTATCTGGAAATATTTGTTTTACTGTTTTTAATTCTTCATGCATTTTTATGTTCTTCTCCTACATTTAAAAAATTCTTAATATATCATTATATGTTACAAATATGAATAATGCTATAAGTAATGCAAATCCCCAACCTTGAATTTTAAGTTCTGTTTCTTCTTTTATTGGTTTTCTTCTAATAGCTTCTATTAAATAAATAACTATTTTACCTCCATCAAGTGGTGGAAAAGGTAAAAGGTTTGTGATTCCTAGTGATACAGATATTGAAGCCATAATTGAAAAATAATCTTTTAATCCAGATGTGTTTACAACAATATCGGATATTCCTACAATTCCAACCATTTGGTCTGGTGATACTCCACCTGTAAATAGGTCTTTTAAACTGATAAATACTAATACCAAATAATCTTTTACAGAAAGTACTGCCGTATATATATCAGTTATTGTTAGTAGTAATATAAAGTATACTAATAGACCAAATATAATATTAACTAATCCGCCTGCTGAAACAATAGCTATTCTTTTCCAAACACTAGCATTACTAAAAGAACCTTCTGTATCAGAACGTTCTTCTTCTCCTTCCATACTTACAAAACCACCCAAAGGAATAAGGCGAAGAGCATATTTGGTCCCGCCTTTTTCTTTTGTAAATATTGTTGGTCCAAATCCTAATGCAAATTCATTTACTTTTACCTTGCACAATTTTGCAACTAGAAAATGGCCACCTTCATGTATAAATACTAGAAAACCTAGCATTATTATAATTTTTATTGCATTTATTAAAAATGTTATCAAGAGTAATTCCTCCTAAATAAGTGTTAATAATATATACGCAAATGGTGCTATAAATATTAAACTATCTATTCTATCTAATAAACCACCATGTCCAGGAATTAAATTACTAAAATCCTTTATTCCTGTATATCTTTTAATACTTGATGCAGCAAAATCTCCAAATTGACCTATAATACTTAATATTGCTGAAACTATTAATACTTTTACATATGATATCTCAAATTGCATAAACTTATCCATGCAGACTGTAAGTATTAAAGATAAAATCACAGCTCCTATCACTCCTGCAACGCAACCTTCTACTGACTTATTAGGACTTACTTTACTAAATTTATGTTTCCCTAATTTTAATGTTTTTCCAACTATATATGCTGTTGTATCACTTCCCCAAGCAGAAAATATTGCATACCATATTAATATCTTTCCGTTTTCTGTTCCCGCTAAAAGTGGTACAAACATAGTAAATAAAACAACATAGAATATTCCAAATAAAGTAATTGCAATATCTATAATATTAATTTTTAAATCTTTAATTACAAGTTCTATAAATAAAGCAACTATAACAATTGGTATTGATAAGCCAACATAACTAAATAATTGTTCTTGTGGCACTAAATGTATAAAGCAAATTAGGAAAGCTATTAAATATCCTATCCATTTTATTGGTTTATACTCTTTAAATGCATTAAAATATTCTTGCAACGATATTATTGCTACAATAGCCATTACTGCGTCTATAATATATTTATTTCCAAACAATAATACTACAATTACCAAAGGAAATCCTAGTAATGCAGAAGTTACTCGTTTTATATCCATCTATTTTCCTCCAAATTTTCTAGTTCTTCTACTATATTCTAATATTGCATCATCTAAATCTTCTGTACTAAAATCTGGCCATAATTTATCTATGAAATAAAATTCTGTATAAACTAATTGCCATGGTAAAAAGCCACTTGTTCTAATTTCCCCACTTGTTCTTATCATTAAGTCTGGGTCTGGAATATCTTTTGTATATAAATTTTCTGATATTAATTTTTGATCAATATCTTCTATATTTATATTTCCGTTTTTTACTTCGCATGCTATATTTTTTACTGCTTTAACTAATTCATCTCTTCCACCATAATTGAAAGCTATGTTAAGAGTTAATCCAGTATTATTTTTTGTTTTTTCAATTGTGTTATCTATTTTCTTTAAAAGGCCTTCTGATAATCCTTTTCTATCTCCTAACATCTTTATTCTAATATTTTCAGAGTCTGCTGTTTTTGCAAAAATATCTAAATAATTTTGAAGAAGTAGCATTAAAGCTCCTACTTCTTCTTTTGTTCTCTTCCAGTTTTCTGTTGAAAAAGCATACACTGTTAAATATTTTACACCAATTTTGTTGCAATATTTTGCTATGTTTTCTAGATTATCTGCTCCTGCTTTATGTCCTAACTTTATTTCTAGTTTTCTTTGTTTGGCCCATCTTCTATTACCATCCATTATTATCGCAATATGTTCAGGTAAATTTGTTTCTTGTTCCATTTTTATTTCCTTTCAAATTAAACAGTTAATATTTCTTTTTCTTTATCAGCTAATACTTTATCTATTTCTTCTATTTTCTTATCTGTTAATTTTTGTATCGTATCTTCTGCCCCTCTTAATTCATCTTCTGTTATTTCACTATTTTTTTGCATAGCTTTTGCTTTATCCATTCCGTCTCTTCTTATAGCTCTAACAGCAACTTTTGCTTCTTCTGCTGTTTTCTTGATATCTTTTACTAATTCTTTTCTTCTTTCTTCTGTAAGTTCAGGGAAAGAAAGTCTTATAACTTTACCATCATTATTGGGATTAATACCAATATCTGATGCTAAAATAGCTTTTTCTATATCTTTTAATATACTTGCATCCCAAGGTTGAATCATTATTAATCTAGCTTCTGGAACTGAAATTCCTGCCACTTGATTAATTGGTGTTGGTGTACCATAATACTCAACAGATATTCTATTTAATATTGCAGGGTTTGCTCTACCTGCTCTAACTTCTGAAAAATTTTGTTTTAAAACCTCTATTGTTTTGTTCATTTTACTTTCAATTTCACTAAAATCCATTTTCATTTCTCCTTTACTCTACTAATGTACCTACATTTTCACCCATAACTGCTTTAACCATGTTTTCTGGCTCGGCTATTCCAAAAACTAATATTGGAATATTGTTATCTTTACAAAGTGCTGTTGCAGTTGAATCCATAACTTTTAAATCTTTATTTAAAACATCTAAGTAAGATATTTTTTCATATTTTACAGCTGTTGGGTCTAATTTAGGATCTGCACTATATACTGCATCTATCGCTTTTCCTAATAATATAATTTCTGCTTCTGTTTCTGCTGCTCTTAAAGCTGCTGCTGTATCTGTTGTGAAATATGGATTTCCTGTTCCACAAGCAAATATTACAACTCTATTTTTTTCTAAATGTTTATGTGCTTTTCTTTTTATATATGGCTCTGCTACTTCTCTCATTTCTATTGCTGTTTGAAGTCTAGTTTGTAATCCTCTTGCTTCTAATGAGTCTTGTAATGCTAAACCATTCATAGCAGTTGCAAGCATTCCCATATAGTCTGATGTAGTTCTTTCCATATTTAATCCATATCTACCACGCCAGAAGTTTCCTCCACCTACTACTATTGAAACTTCAACTCCTAAGTCAACTAATACTTTAACTTGGTCACATATTTTTCCTATAACCTCAGGGTTAATACCTGTTTTTTGATCTCCTGCTAACGCTTCTCCACTTAATTTAAGTAATACTCTTTTATACTTAATTTCGCTCATAAAAACCTCCAATTTTTATTTTTCCTTATTCTATCATACTTTATATTAATTGTGCATACTTTTTTGAAATTTTATTTATTATTTTTCGACACTTTCTACTAATGTTATGTTGTAAGTATAATTTTGATATTTTGTAGAAAAATATTGATTATTTATTTTTATATAATTTTCATTATCGAAAAGTTCTTCATAGCAACTATTATTCCATGCGCCTATAACCCAAATTCTTCCTGTACATTTTTCTAAAAAGTTAGTTGTTACATGTGTTTCCATTTGAGGCGCCCAAGCTTTGTATGCTTCTTCTACTCCCCAATTTTCTTTGTTGTAAAAATAGTGGTCATTATCTGTAAATATTGATGCACACACAAATCCGCTTCCAACCTCATTAAAAACAAATACATCTCCATCTTGTACATTTTCATTTAAATATTTAAATGGTTCATTATTTTCTTTTGCATAATTATCTCTAATTTGTATAATGTTATTGTGAATTCCTAAAATAAGAACTACTATGCATACAGCTGCTATTAAATATTTACTGTCCGACTGAGCTAAAACATAGCTAACTGCAAATATATATAGTCCTGTTATTACAAATAAATATCTATAATATAAAATTGATGTCCATAAGATTACTGTAATTATTAGTGCTGCAAGTATTACTGAAAAATATATGATAATAGCGTATTTTGCAGGTTTAAAATTGAATTCCTTATTGTTACGGTTTTTAAAAGCTACAATTACCAAAGAGATAAATAATAGCATATTTATACTAAAACCAATTGCTAAATCTTTTGTTGTATTTAAAGTTCCATTCATTTGGCAACCAAGAATTTCATATATAGTTGTTGGAAATGTAAATCCTATCCAAAAGCCATGTGATATGCTTTCCATTTGAGAAAGTAAAGCAATAAGCCAAGGTATATATGCAATTACTTGAATTATCCCTAACCCTATTTGAATTTTTAATTCTTTCCATCTCTTTTTTATTATAAAATGAATTAATAAAAATACATTTATTAATCCTGCTGCCATAAGACCATAATAGTGAATATATAAACTTGCTAGACTTGTTATTCCAAATATTATCCAATTCTTTTTAGTGTTTTTACTTATATAAATTCTATATGTATAAATTGCAAGCACACTTACTATTAATAATGCCCAAGAATACATTCTAATTTGATTTGCATATACTGACATCATTGGTAGAAAATAAGTTAAGAATGAAAATAATATACCTGTTTTCTCGCCAAAATCTTTCTTTATGTGTGTTATTCCTAGTATTCCTAATAGAGCAACTGGTAATGCCGAAAATAGTCTGTATGCTAATACAGAACCATTCGTTAATAAATTAACTATTCTTAACATCCAATAATACAATACTGGATGCACATCGTTTTTACCTATGTTCCAAATATCTGCAAAATTATGGTTTGCCATTCCCACTGAATATGCTTCATCAAACCAAATATTACTATGAAACACAGTAGAAAATATAAATAATGTTCCTAAAATTATTAATATAATATGTAATGTTTTTAATGATATTTTGTTTTTCATTTTTTCTCCTTTATATATTTTTTCGTTCTAAATTATATCATAAATAAAGAAAAAGTAAAGCAAAAGCTCTACTTTTCAAGTTTTTTAATTATATAATTTCTTATATATTTCATAATTTTTTATTATCTTCCTTACATACAAATTAGTTTCTTTAAATGGGATATTTTCTATATCACTTCCATTCGGTTTTATAGTTCCTTCACTTATCCATTTTTGTACATTTCCAAGTCCTGCATTATATGCAGCAAATGCTAAAATATAGTTTTGGTTGTAATAATCTAATAATGTATTAAAATAATTCAATCCAATTTTCAAATTTATTTCTGCATTATATAAAATTTCTTTTGAATATTCTATATTTAATTTTCTTGCTTGTTCCTTAGCTGTTCTTTCCATTAATTGCATAAGTCCAATCGCTCCACTTGAAGATTGAGCATCTTCTCTAAAATTACTTTCTGTTTTTATTATCGCAAATGTAAGCATTGGGTCTATATCTAATTCTTCCGAATATTTATATACTTGTTTTTCAAATTTTATTGGATATAGATGTTTTAATATTCTTTCTTCAATATTTAAAGCTTTATATATTGCAAAAAATAGTGTTATAACAACTAAAAATATTAATAATGTTTTTATTGTTTTATTCAAATTTATCTCCTTACTTAGCCTCATACCAATTGTTAGCTTCTGATAATTCTGCTTTTAAAGGTACTGTCAATTTCATTGCATTTTCCATCGAAGTTACCAAAATTTCTTTTACCACTTCTTTTTCTTCTTCTTTTACCTCTAATAATAATTCATCATGAATTTGTAACAATAGTTTTGATTCTAATTTTTTATTTTTCATTTGTTTATATAGCCCTATCATGGCTATTTTCATAATATCTGCTGCCGTCCCTTGAATTGGAGCATTTATTGCAACTCTTGCTCCAAATTGTCTTACCATAAAGTTATTTGAATTCATTTCCGGAATATATCTTCTTCTATTAAATAAAGTTTCTACGTATCCTTTTTCTTTTGCAAATTCTTTCATATTTTCCATGAACTCTTTTATCTTTTCATACTTTTCTAAATATTGTTCTATATAGGCTTTCGCTTGTTTTCTTCCTATTCCTAATTGTTCACCTAGTCCAAAGTCACTTATTCCATAAACAATTCCAAAGTTAACTGCTTTTGCATCAGATCTTTGTTTGCTTGTTACTTCTTCCAATGGAATATTGAATACTTTTGAAGCGGTTTGCCTATGTATGTCTTCATCATGATTAAATGCATATATCATGTTTTCGTCACCAGAAATATGAGCTAATACTCTAAGCTCTATTTGTGAATAGTCAGCATCAAAAAATACACACCCTTTTTCCGGTTTAAATATTTTTCTTATTTGTTTTCCTAAATCAAATCTTGTTGGTATATTTTGAAGATTTGGGTCTGTACTACTTATTCTACCTGTTGCGGTTACTGTTTGATGAAAATATGTGTGTATTTTGTTATCTTTTTCATTTATATATGGTATTAACCCCTCAACATATGTTGAATTAAGTTTTCCTAATTGTCTGTATTCTAATATTTTTTCTACAATTTTGTGTTCATTTTTTATCTTTTCTAAAACTTCTACATCTGTTGAATATCCACTTTTTGTTTTCTTAACTGCTGTTAATTTTAGTTTTTCAAAAAGTATTGTTCCAAGTTGTTTTGTAGAATTAATATTAAATTCTTCACCTGCTAATTTATATATTTGCTCTGTTAATTTTTCAATCTCTACTTTTAAAGTTTTCCCAAATTCTATTAATTCATTTTTGTCGGCATAAATCCCATTATATTGCATATTTGCGAGTACTTCTACAAGTGGCATTTCTATATTATTAAATAAATCTAACTGATTTGTCTCTTGTAGTTTTTGGATTGTTTTTAGATGTACTTTATTTATTACATATGCATAAATACATGCTTTTTCTGCTGATCTATCTGTTTCATTTTGTTCTTGAACATCAAATAAATTAATTTGTTTTTCTTCTGTTCTATTATATTCATTTATATCTAGTTTTAGGTAATCTATTGCAAGTTTTTCTATATTATATTTGTTTTCTATTGGATTTATTATATATGCTGCAATTTCAATATCGTATTTAAAACCTGTTGCATTTATATTATTTTCTTTTAAGAGAATATAGTCTAACTTTTGTTTGTATCCTATTTTTTCTATATTTTCATCTTCAAAAATTTCTTTAAATAAACTAATATCAAA
>JAZSPC010000044.1:0-28651 GCA_045537285.1 Clostridia bacterium | reverse complement strand
ATTATTAAGTTCGTCTTTGATATTTTCTTAGTTTTATCTGTTTTGTATTTTTTCTTTTCATTATTTAAATTATCTATTTCCTCTTCAAAAGAGTTAATCATTTCTTTATTTATTTCTATTCTATTATGTTTTTCTTTTAGTTTTTCTTTCTCAATATTAGCTTTTCTTAAATTATCTAATTCTTTATTTAATACTTGAATATTTTCGCTTATATAACTTATTTTTTCATCTATATCAAATTTATATGCTTGATATTTTTCTAGTTCATTCTTTTGAACTAATAATTCTTCTATTCTATCTTCTACAATATTTATTGGCCTTTCTTTTGTATTTGCTGTTCCTACTTCATCATTTAATTTTTTCTTTAATTTATTTATAATAGTTGTATATGAAGTACTATCTTCTCCCGTACCTAATATATTTGATATTTTTTGAATTAAGTTATTTTGAGTTTTCTCATCTAGTTTCACTTCTGCTTGCTTTGTTATTATTGAAGATGTAAATATCTCTTCTTCTAAACCTGTTTGTTCATAGAAAAACTCATTTCCTTTTGTTTTGTCTATATTAAATTCTTTGCTTATATCTTCTAAATTCTCATTAAATATTTTAGGACTTTTCTTTTTAAAATCTCTATATACTTCAAAGCCTTTTTTGTTATCTAATTCATAAGAGAGCTTTCCCGAAAACTTTTCATTATTCCAAGGTTCATATTTTTCAACCTCTGGAATTGTTCCACCATTTTTATTTTTAGATAAACCATAAAACATAGATGTTATATATTTTAAAAGTGTTGATTTGCCCGCTTCATTTTTACCATATACAACATTTATGCCATTACTTAAATTTATTTCTTTGTCTTTTAATTTTCCAAATCCATTTATTTTCAAACTTTTTATTTGCATTTTATTCTCCTACATTATATTTAAACCTATATAAATGCTTTCTAGAATTTGTTCACGGTTCTCATTATTGATTTGTTCTAGCAATTCTTTTACAAATATTCCTTTTAAAGATTGTTCTTTTGATATTTTTTCTAAGTCATATTCTACTATTGTTTTATCTTTTAATTTTATAATATTCCTATTTTCAATATATCTTAAAATCTCATTTGTATCTATTTCGATTTTTTTTATACCTATTAATATGATTTTATAGTATTTGTTATTATCTATTTTTATATTATTAATATTTTCTATTAATTCTTCTTTTGAATTCAGATTAGAGATATCTAATTCTGTTTCTATAAATTCTTTTTCGTCTAATGGAATAAGTTGAATTGACAATTTTTTAGTTTGCTCTTCTATCTCACCAACCATCATTCCGTGATTTCCAAGCTCATCAAATCCTCCTGCAATCATTGAACCTGGATATATAATATTTTTATTTTCCTCATAATTATTTTTGTGAATGTGACCTAATGCAACATAATCGAAATTTATACTTCTTAATTCTGATTCTAAAATAGAGTTGTAATCTCCAAATTCTTTTGTACTTCCATCTAAATCCGCATGCATTACTAGTATATTTATTTTCGAATCATCTAAACTATTTGGTAATTCGACTTTTTTTGAATAAAAATCTGTAAAACCATATCCATAAATATTTATATTCCCATTTGAAACCCTATCTAATTTAGTAAATATATGTACATTTTCATTCCACTCATATTTATTATAATACGAATTAATTAAATATGGGTCATGATTTCCGGGTGTAATATATATTTTCGTTTCTGGAATTTGTTTAAAACAGCTATTTATATATTCTATTGTACTTTTCCTAACATACTCATTTTCATATAAGTCACCTGATATAAATAAATATTCTATTCTATTTTCTTTTATATAATCTATCATTTTTTTAAATGATTTTCTTTGATCTAGCCTTCTTTCTTCTGCTAAATCATTTTTAGAAAGAACTGTAAATGGCATATCAAAATGCATATCTGCTATATGTACAAATTTCATAATTTTCTCCTACTTTTTAATATGTTTTAGTTTATCATAGGCAGAAAAATAAGTCAATATATTTACGAACATTCATTCTTAAATATATTGACTTTATTTTATTCTTCGTTATCATCTATTGGTCCAAATAGCTCATCAAATTTTGCTTCTAATTCTTTTTGTAAATCTATTTCTTCTTGTGTTTTTTTAGGGTCTTCCTTTGGTGTTTCTATAACATCAAAATCTTCTTGTGGCAATATTGGTGCCTCTTCTTTTATATTAGCTCCAACTTTTACAGGCTCTTTTACCTTCTTTGATTCCTTTTTAGGTGTTTCTTCTGTTTCAAATAAATCATCTAACGAATCTATTTGCAAATTTTGTTCTTCTTTTTGTTTTTCACCTTTTGGAACATATGGGTTATATGGATTATATTTTCTCCATTCCCCTCTTTCAATTCCTTGAAATTCATTATGGTTAAGTCTATATCTTTGTAAGTTTCTTACTACTTTTGATCTTTCAAACCAATAATATTTTCTTGCCTTAATTGGTTTAACACCCTTTTCAAATATAATACAAATATCATTATCTAATCTTCTCAATTCATCTGGTGTCATTAATGCTCTTGCCATAATTTGTTCGGATGCATTATATCCTTGCGTCCAGAAATTGTGCTTATCTCTATTTTTAGATAATTGTTCTTTTGAAATTGTTTTCTCGCCTAATGCTTTTGAAAAATATTCTACTGTTTTTTGAGAGTTACTTCCTAAAAATACGTGAGTATCGCAGTTACCAATTATTGTCTCATATGATTTTTCATATACAGCTTCTAATTGATCTAAGTTTTGTAAAATAACACTAAATGATATTTTTCTACTTCTTGATGTCGATATTTTTTTATCAAAGTCTGGCACCCTACCAATATTTGCAAACTCGTCTAATATAAAGAAAGTTCTTATTGGAAGTGAACCACCACTTTTATCTGCAAAGTTATATAATTGTTGTATCATCTGAGCAAAGAATATTGTAAGTAGGAAATCATAAGCTGTATGCGTATCTGATGATATAACATATACCGCTGTTTTCTTTGTTCCTATTTCTTCAAAATTTATTGTATCTGTTGATGTAAGTTCTGCAATTTCTTTTGAATCGAACTTACCTAATTTTGATTGTAGTGATGATAAAATAGAACCATATGTTTTTTCTGGTGCTATTTCAATTGATTTATAATACATTCTAGCTGGATGGTCATATGGCAATTGATTAATTAATTCTGTAAGTAAGTTATTTCCCCCATTATTATTTGCCGCTCTAACTAGCTCTGCACAACTTGCTAAGTTTTGTTCTTCTTCTGGTCTTGTTGCTATTAAATAATATATTAAAGCTTTTAATAACATTTCTGCCATGTCATCCCAATAAGGATCTTGTTTTCCACTATCTGTCTGTTGCCCTTTTACTATTGTATTTGCAATAATGTCAACATCTATTTCGCTTGTTATATGCATTAAAGGGTTATACCCATCACTAAATTTAGGTTCAACTAAATTTAATACTTTTATTTCATAACCATTCTTTTTTAAAAATCCGGCTGTTTTATCATAAAGTTCACCCTTTGGATCTGTGAATACATAAGATCCCAACATTTGATATGCATTTGGTATTGAGTATGAAGCAGATTTACCAGAACCTGAACCGACCAACAACTAATACGTTTGTATTTCCTCTTTTATCTAATGGTAAATAATTATCTTCTGCAAGTAATATTCCGGTTGCTCTATTTAATATTTTATATTGTTCTCCGTTTTTGCTCCAATCACTTGAACCATGCTCTATGTTTTCATATTCACTCTTAGATGCATTTCTTATAGTTCCTATTATTGCAAGTAGTATACAAGCAACTGTAAATTTCCAAAGCATATCAGTAAAAGTTGAAAAATATGCTTCTCCAAAAACTTTACTAAAACTAGAAAATGGCGATTGAATATATTCCAAAGATATATCCATGCACTCACCAAAATCGAATTTTCCTTCCACTGTTGCTTCTACTGTTCCCACGCTAAAAGGCATAACAAATACTATGACCGCTATTAGCCATAGTATTGCATATATTATAAAGTTCTTTTTATTCTTTCTAAGTGTATCACTAATTCTCATATGATTTCACCCTTTTCTTTTGTTTTATCTTTCTACATTATTTTTTCTTTTATTTAACTTAGCTATTAATTCAGGAGTATTTTTTTCTAAGTTTAATACTATTTCTCCTTCTTCTATAACTTTTTGACCTGCTGTTTTTGGTGGTATGTCTAAACTTTTATCTGTTGGCACTGGTGATCCCATTACTATTTTTAAATCACCATTTATATTATTTTTATTCATCAGTAATTCCTCCCTTATGAATTTTCTCTTATTTCGAATGCGAAATAAGATTTATATGGTTTCAACTTACACTTTCCTTTTACTTCATTTGTTATTTCATCAAAATATAATACTGGTTTAATTTCCTCAGTAGTTTCAGGGTCTATAATTGATATAGGCCTTTGCAAATTAGGAGTATAATTAAATTCTCTATATTTTGTTTCTTCTGAATATAATGTGTCAAATTTTATTGGTACAGGACTTTTAGTTATTTTTACCTTGTCATCACTAAGTATTCCTGTATTTACTACTACTCTTTCTTTGGCAAAAGATAAAATAACCAATCTCTCTCCTTCGGGAGATGGGTCTTCAATAAAAAATGTTCTCTTTGTATTTTCTCCTCTTATTTCATCTAGTTTTTCTAGTCTTTCTACTGTATACTTAGGAGAATCTTTAAATTCTTTTTCTGTTTTATTTACTTTATATATTACTGTACTTACATCTTTTGGGTCTGTTATACTAAAATGTTTACCCTCTAAAGTAGCCATTTTATTACACCTCTTTCTTCATTTATGATGCAATATATTCTTCATTTGTTTTTACACCATAATTTATTATACACTATAATGTGCTAAAAGTCAACCTCTATTTTTATGTTAACATATATTTCTTGGATTAAAAGAAGAAACTTCTTTTAATTTTACAAATATTTCTTTTTCTTGCTCTGTTAATTGCTTTGGAACCATTACTTTTATATTAGCAATCAAGTCCCCTCTACCGCCTTTTGAATCTCTATATCCTTTACCTGGTATTGTGATTTTTTCGCCGCTTTGAATTCCTTCCGGAACATACACACTAGCTTCTTCATCTATCCCAACAACATTTGCTTTTGTTCCTAATGCCGCTTCCCAAGGCGTTAAACACAAATCTGTATATAAGTTATATCCTTTTATTTGAAATCTAGAATCATTTTCTATATTAATTTTTATAAATAAGTCTCCCGAATTTCCTCCGTTTATTCCGGCTTTCCCTTGGCCTAATAATCTTATTTTTTCATTGTTTCTTATTCCTGCTGGAATTTTAACATCAAAATTTTTCATTTTTCCGTCAATAGTTCTTAAAGAAATCTTTTTATTTACGCCATAAAAAGCATCTTCAATAGAAACATCCATTTCGGTTTCTATGTTTTCTCCTTTTACTGGTACTTTTTTATTTCTTCTTATGGGTTTACTGTCATCTACTTTTTCTTCTTTTATATCTCCAAAAAACATATGAAAGAAAGTATTACCACTTTTACTATCTTCATATTTTATATTACTTTTTGTAGCATGATTATTCCACATTCTATCATATCTTCTTTTTGAAGAACTGCTTGATAAAACTCTATATGCTTCATTTATATCTTTAAATCTTTCTTCTGAATAACTACTTTCTCCACGCACGTCTGGATGATATAGTTTCGCTTGCTCTCTATATGCAGTTTTTATTTCAGAAGCAGAAACTCTACTATTTTTTAATCCTAAAATTTTATAATAATCTTTAAAAATCATTTTTATTGCCTCCAATTTATAGGTGACATAATTATATCAATTTATTATGTGATTTTCAATAGAAAGTAATAAAAAAATGCCACAAATGTGACATTTTTCTACCTTATTTTTCTAATGCTAATTTTATTAATCTATCTAATAATTCCTCATAAGGAATTCCAACTTTCCCAAATAGTTTTGGATACATACTTATTGTTGTAAATCCTGGCAATGTGTTTATTTCATTTATATAAATTTCATTTGCTTCTATATTAGCAAAAAAATCTACTCTTGATAATCCTTTTCCATCTATTGCTTTAAATGCTTTAACAGCTAGTTTTCTTATTTTTTCACTCATTTCTTCTGGTAATTCTGCTGGAATTATAACTTTTGATTCTTGATTTTTATATTTAGCATCAAAAGTATAGAAATCTTCTGCTGGTTTTATTTCTCCTATACAAGATGCTTCAACTTCTTCATTCCCTAATACTGCGCACTCTACTTCTTTCCCAACTAACCCTTGTTCTACTAATATTTTTTTATCGAATTTTGCGGCATATTCAATTGCATATTTTAATTCTTCTATATTCTTCGCTTTATTTATTCCTACACTTGACCCTGCGTTTGATGGCTTTATAAACATAGGATAATTTAAATTACTATTAATTTTTTCTACCACTTCGTCAATACTTAATATTTCTTCATTAAATTCTTTATCTACATATATGTATTTATCATTAAAGCTTCTAATATACTCATATTTAGCTTGTTTTATTCCAGCTTTTTCAAATACTATTTTAGTATATGCTTTGTCCATTCCAACACTTGAAGCTAGAATCCCACATCCCACATATGGAATATTAAACAATTCAAATAAACCTTGTATTGATCCATCTTCTCCACCTAAACCATGCAAAACTGGAAATACAACATCTAATGATTTTAATGTTGCTTCTATATTTGATATTGGTTTTATTTCATCTTCTATATCGCTATCAATATCTAAAATTTTTATTTCATTTATATCTTTTTCATAAGTATTCCAGTTACCTTTTTTATCTATATAAATTGGTAAAATTTCATATTTTTCTTTATTTAAGTTACTTATTACTGAACTTCCTGATACTTTCGAAACATTATGTTCAGATGATACTCCACCAAATATAACTCCTACTTTTAACTTTTTCATAAAAATCCTCCTTTTATCTTATACTATCTACTATTTCTTTAAAATTCATTCCTAGTGATGCTTTTACTAATACAACATCATTTTCTTTCATTAGTTCTCTTAATAAATTAATTGCATCTATATTATTATCAAATGAATACACTTCTATATTTTCTGTACTATTTTTTACAGTATTTGTAACTATTTTAGCTTCTTTTCCTACTGTTATTAATATATCAACATTATTTTTTACTACTTCTTCTCCTATTTTTTGGTGCATTTCTTGTGAATATTTTCCCAATTCTAAAACATCACCCAAAACAGCTATCTTTTTGTTTGCATTTATAGAAGAAAGATATTCTAATGCGGCCTTTATAGACTCATAACTTGCATTATAGCAATCATTTATTATCGTAACATTTTGTTTGTTTTTCAAAATTTCCATTCTACTTTTAGTAAGAGAAAATTTCGCTATTCCTTCTATTGCTTTTTCAATTTCTATACCATTTTCAATTCCAATAGCTATTGCTGCTAAACTATTATACACAAAATGTCTTCCCGGTACTGGAATACTTACTGTATATTCTTTTCCACTTAATTCTAATACAAAAGTGCTACCTTTTTCGTTTACTACTATATTTTTTGCAACTAAATCACTTTCGTTTTCTATACCATATGTAATATGTTTATGATTATCTTGATTGTTTGTATTCCATAAATTTAATAAATCATTATCATTATTTATTATTAAGGCGCCTTTTCCTGATAGTCCTTCTAATATTTCAAGTTTTGCTTTTAAAATATTTTCTCTTGATCCTAATTCACCAACATGCGAGCTACCGATTATTGTTATTACTGCCGTTGTTGGTTTTGCAATGTTTGCAAGCACACTTATTTCGCCTAAACCGCTCATCCCCATTTCTAAAACCATCGCATCATGTTCTTTTAATTTTAAAACTGTAAGTGGTAAACCAATGTCGTTATTATGATTTCCTTCTGTTTTTAAAACATTATATTTTGTTCCCATTACACTTGCTATCATATCTTTTGTACTAGTTTTCCCAACACTTCCTGTTATGCCTATTACTGGAATACTATATAAACTTCTCTTATATTCCGCAATTTTGCAAAGCGCTTTTACAACATCCTCAACTTTTATAATAAATTGATTCTTATATGTATTTATATCTTCTTTACTTATTTCTACGTCTTGGAGAATACAACCAATAGCACCATTTTTTAGAGCTTCTTTATAAAAAGTACTTCCGTGATAAGTCTCTCCTTTTATCCCCAGGTAAACTTCTCCTTTATTTACTGTTCTTGAATCTCTACAAAAATTTTCACATACAGTTTGTTCATTTCCACAAATTAATTCTCCGTTACATATTTTTATTATGTCTTTTACTAATATATCTTTCATTTATTACCTCTTTTCATCTTGTATATTATATGCCAAAAAAATATATATTACAATATATAAGACTATAAAAACTATATGTCTTAATATATGAATATTATAAATAAAATAGTAGTCACACTTAATATTTTGTTATTATTAATAAAGTAATTAGAAATATTGTATTAAATAAAGTAAACATCCATAAATATCTCCAAAAGTTTTTGGGTTGATGTTTTAAAAATTCTTTCAATGTTATTAGGCTTGCAAGTGATGAAATTAATATTCCTAACGATCCTATATTTACTGATATTAATAGCTCTCTATAATTTGTTGTAAATTTAGATAAAAATATTGCTGTTGGAACATTACTTATAAACTGGCAAGATACTATTCCGGCAAGTAACGTATCTTTATCAACAATATTAGTTATAAATTCTTTTATCGATGGTATTCTTGCAATGTTTCCAGAGAATATAAAAAACACAAAAAATGTTGCAAGCAAAGCATAATCTACTTGTTTAAATCTTTTTCTGTCTATCATTAACATTGTAATTATTACTATCGCTAATGTTATTATATATGGTATTACTCTAAATATGGTAAGTATTACTAATACAAATAACATTGCATACATATATAATTGGTTTCGATTAATAATTATTTTTGATTTTTTTCTTAATTTAAGTTTTTCATTTTTTATAAAAGCACAACAAATATATAATACTACTGCAACCGTTATTGATTGAATTAATAATATTCCCCAAAATTCACTTGTTGGTATATTATAATAAGAATATAAATATAAATTTTGTGGATTTCCATACGGAGTAATCATTCCACCCATATTAGCTGCTATTGTTTGCATTATAAATGTAAATGCAAGATATTTATCATTTTTAGTAGAATGTAAAACTATGTAAGTAAGTGGCAAAAATGTAATCAAAGACATATCATTTGCCACTATCATATCAAAGAAGAAAGTCCCAAAAACAAGCGAATATATTACACCTCTTCTTGTATGAAACAAGTTAATCATTCTTCTTGAAATTAATTCAAATATATTTGTACTTTTCAATCCTGCCACTACTGCTAACATACAAAATAAACATATTAAGGTATTATAATCAAAATAACCCAAATATTCTTTATCTACTGGTACAAAAAAACATGTTATTATTGCAAAAACTATTGCAATACATAACACTATCTCACTTCTAATGAAATTAAATATTTTCTCTTTTGTACTCATTTTATAACCTCATTTTTTGTTATATGTATCTTAGTTATATCACAGTTTTAATTGTTTTGCAATAATATAATTAAAGCCGTAAGGATATAAACTTACGGCTTTATTCTTTTTCATTTAAACGCTTCTGTTTGCTATTTCAATTGCTTTTGTAACTATGTTACCACAATCTTTTGATGATACGTTTTGCCATCCACCATCCCTTTTTACTGTCTCATAAACTCCTAACTCTTTTGCTATTTCTTCTTTTAACTTATCAGACATAATATTTGTTCTTCTTGACATAGCATACCTCCAAATAAATAAAATTAGAATTAAAAATAATTCTAACTTTATTATTTGTATTTGTTTTATTTTTATATTTGAAATCATTTCTTATATTTCAAATTATTGTGTTAAGGTTCCGTTTTCTGTTTGAATTATTACTAATATATCTTCTACTTTTCCAGTTTTTGCATTTACATATAATAAGAAATTTCTGTTTTCTACTGTTCCCTTTAATTCCCAGCAAAATACTTCTGTTTCAAATTCTGTTGGAATTATAGCTAACCTAGTTTCTTCTATTTTCAAATTTTCATTTGAAAGTTTAATTGCTTCTTCTTTTGATATAATTCCAGATTTATCTATATTTCTCTTTTCATGATTATTTAAATATCCTGTTGTTTCTATTCCTAAAATATCCCCATTATCAAGTGCAACTTTTACTTTGATTAAGTCAGGATAAGCTAAAACATCATTTTCTTCATAAGCATAATTTATTGTAATTACTCCATACTCCTTTATAGTGTAAGTTTTCTTCATATTTGTATAACCTTTTGAGTTCAAAAATTCTATTGCCTTATTTGCAGTTTCGTCTACTGATAATTTTTCTTCTAAAACTTCTCTATTATAATTCATAAAAACTATATGTCCGCCTTTTTGAGAAATTGCCATTGTAATATTATAATTATTAATTGTTATTATTTCTATTGTATAACATTTTATATTTCCGTTTTCCGACAGACCTAAATTATTTAATTCTTTTATATTATCTTTTCCTGCAAAACTCTCTGCTATTTGATTTGCTTTTTTCTCATCTATATCTTGCCCTGTTAATCCTTTTTTTTCTTTACCTGTAATATGCTCTGAATATGCACCGTCATAAATTAATCCATCATATTCTTTTAAATTCTCTTCTATACTTCCAAAGCCATCAACAGACATGTTACTTACTCGTGCAGCAAACAAATTCGAGCCATCATTTGATAACTCTTCCCAATTTAAAGTTCCATTATTTATTTCAAATGATAACTGATTTAAAGTAGTATTTACCTGTGCACTGTAATTGTATAAATCTTTTAAATTATTTAAATCATCTTTTGTCAAGTTTTTATTATCTATACATTTTCTAGATAAACTATATGTGTATTCACTTGCTTGATTTAAAAATTTTTGAGTATTAGAAAGTCCTTCATTTGATATGGGAATTTGTGATAAATATACTTCTGCCAAATTTGATGATCTCCAAACATAAGTTAGGGTTTCTGTACTGTAATCTCCTTCATTTGTAACTAATGATTTTGCTAAATAATTTTCCACATCACTCATATGATCAACAAGCTCATAGAAGGCTAAATTATATGTGTTGTTCGAAACCGTTTTATAATCTTTATTAATTTTGTATGCAAGCATACTTGCACAAATTGCTATAACAAATAAAATTATGCAAATTGTCCACATATGTTTTTTATCTATTTTTTCAAGTTTCATTTATATATTTCTCCTCTTTTAGCATAAACTCAATTTAGAATTCTTTTAATTATATTTTTTATTTATTTTTAAAAAATATTACATTTTTTTTGATATTTTTCAAAATATGTGATAAAATTTTTTTGAAAAAATTTTAAAGAGGACTAATATATGAAAAAAATAATGATTTTTTATGGTTCTTATGGTGGTGGTCACTTGTCTGCTGCTAGGTCTATAAAAGAATATATTGAAACAAAATATACAGATATAGAAATACAAATGGTTGATTGTATTGAATATGTTAATAAAATGGTTAACAAGGTTACAACAACTGCTTATACTGAGCTTGCAAAAAAAGCTCCTTGGGCTTGGGGATATGTATATAAAAAAGCTGAAAAAGGATTTATGGCAAAAATCACAACAGATGCTAATAAATTAATGGCATACAAATTAAATAAGTTATTACAAGAATTTGCTCCTGATTATGTAATATCTACACATTTTTTCAGTAGTCAAATGTGTGCATATTTAAAAAAGAAAAACAAAGCTCATTTCAAATTAGCAACTGTTATAACAGACTATGCCCCACATGAACAATGGCTAATTTGTCCGGAAGAAGTTGACTATTTCTTTGTAGCTCATAATGGCATGAGAGATGCTTTAATAAATAAAGGTATTAGTAAAACAAAAGTTTATGCAACAGGTATCCCACTTTCTAATAGATTTTTAGAACATTATAATAAAAAAGAAATATTAGACGAATTAGGGTTACAACAAGGTAAAAAAAGAGTGTTATTCTTTGCTGGTGGAGAATTTGGACTTGGTAAAAACACAACATTACAAGTTCTAAAAACTTTTGCTGAACATTTTAACAATATCCAAATTATTGCTATTGCTGGAAGAAATAAAAATATGAAAGAAAAGTTTGAAGAATTAGTTGAAAATACTTCACGAGAAGATTCAATTAAAATTTTAGAATACACAAACAAGATTCCAGAACTTATGAGTATATCTGATTTAGTTGTAACTAAACCTGGTGGACTTACAACAACAGAAAGTTTAGCATCTGGTCTTCCAATTATAGTTATTAATCCAATACCTGGTCAAGAAGAAGAAAATGCTGAATTTTTAGAGAAGAATGGTGTTGCTATTTGGATAAAAAAAGAAGATAATGTAAAAGAAATATTAGAAAATCTTTTCAATAATCCAGAAAAAATGTTGGAAATGAAAGTTAAAGCAAGACTTCTTGCTAAGAAAAATTCTACACAAGATATTTGTAAAATAGTCTTAGGTTAATAATATAAAATCAAAGAACCACTCATATATTAATATGGGTGGTTTTATGTGTTTATCTGATATGTCTGCTTGTGAACTTTTGTTACTTGCAAATGATATTGCTCTGGCTTCTAGCAAAAATTTAGATGCAGAAGAAACCGTCCTTCTTGCAGCTTTTTTAACATCTGTTGCTGACCAATTAGCTCTTATTGCAATAAAAAAAGAGGGATTTAAACCTCTTTAATTTTATAACTCTCTTCTTCCCTCTAATGCTTTTGATAAAGTTATTTCATCTGTATATTCTAAATCTCCACCAATTGGAATTCCGTGTGCTATTCTTGTTGCCGTAACTCCTAATGGTCTTAATAATTTAGATATATACATTGCTGTTGCTTCCCCCTCAACTCTTGGATTTGTAGCTAAAATTACTTCCTTTGTATCTGGCGTAATTCTTGCAAGTAATTCTTTTATCTTAATATCATCTGGGCCTATTCCATTCATTGGAGAAATAGAACCGTGTAAAACATGATATACCCCTTTGAATTCATGTGTTCTTTCTATTGCAATAATATCTCTTACATCTTCAACTACACATATTACATTTTCATCTCTTTTAGGATTTGAACATATTGTACATGGATCTGTATCTGTAATATTATAGCATTTTGAACAATATTTTAAATTCTTTTTAGCGTTTTGAATTGAGTTTATAAATTCATTTGTTTCCTCTTCTGATGAATTTAAAATATGAAAAGCAAGCCTAGCAGCTGTCTTATGACCTATGCTAGGTAAACGTTCAAAACTCTCTATTAACTTCTCTATTGATGGTGAATAGTAACTCATTGTTTGCTCCTACATTAATCCAGGTATATTAAACTTTCCAAGTGATGCTGCTTGTGCAGAATCTACTTTTCTTAAAGCTTCATTTACACAAGTTATTATTAAATCTTGTAACATTTCCACATCATCTGGGTCTACTATATCCTTTTGCAATTTTATTTCTTTTAATTGTTTATCTCCTGAAACTTTTACAGATATCGCTCCTCCCCCCGCTGTTGCTTCAAATTCTTTCGCTGTTAATTCCACTTGTGATTTTTCCATATCTGCTTGCATTTTCTTAGCTTCTTTCATTAATTGATTGATGTTCATTCCGCCAAATCCTCCCATTCCTCCTGGGAATCCACCTCTTTTTGCCATTTCATTTTCCTCCTTTAATCTATTACATTAAACGGTATATCTAACCCACTTATTATACTTTCCGCATTTTCTTCTTTTGTTACACTTGCGCCCTCTTGTTTTAAATCAATGTATTTAACATTCATTTCTTTCCCTGATACCATTGAAACTTGTTTTATTAATTCATTTTTATTCTCCGGTCTTTCTAATACTGTTTTTCCCAAAGGTGTTATTCCATTTGGAAATTCAATCCCTATTGTCATATCATTTATTTCCACTGCATTTGTATTTAAAAGATTTGTATATAGCATTATTTTTCCATTTGATTTAAAATCATTTAATATATTAGGCCACTCTTGTGTAATTGGACCTTGTTTTGCACTAGAAACTGGTTTTGTAGTAGGTTTTGCCACAGCTACATTATTTGAATTGTTAGCTTGTGTTGCACTTGGTGCGCTATATTTTACATTGTTTTGTGCAGGTGCTGGAACTACTCCATTTTTTAATTTTTCTTCTAATTCCTTAACTCTCCTTTCCAAATCAGAATTACTATTTCCTTGTTCCTTGTTACATAATTTTATTAATCCTGCTTGGAATATAATTGTTTTTTGAGAAGACATTTTAATGCTATTTTCAAGTTCAGATAAATCATATACAACTTTTAATAATCTTTCTTTATCTGCTGTTTTACAAATTCTATTTATATCTTCTAAATCTTCTTTTGAGTATAAATCCAATTTATTGCTTGTTTTGAAAATTAATAAATCTTTTGCAAATTTTATAAGCTCCCATACAAAATTAGTTACATCTTTTCCCTCGTCTAAAACTAAATTTGTATTTTCTAAAACTTGTTCAATATTATAATTTAAGATTCCTTCTACAATTTGTTTAATATATGCAAGTTTTGGAATTCCAACTAATTCTTTTATGTAGTCATCATCTATGTTGTTTACTCCATCTTGCACACATCTTTCTAATATACTTAAAGCATCTCTCATTGCACCTTCTGAAAGTATTGCTATTGTATTTAATGCTTCATCTGTTATTTGTATATTAGATTCTTTACATACAATTTTTAATCTTTTTATAATGTTCTCATTTGATATTCTTTTAAAATCAAATCTTTGACATCTCGATAAAATTGTTGCAGGTAATTTTTGAGGTTCTGTTGTGGCAAGTATAAACTTTACGTGCTCCGGTGGTTCTTCTAATGTTTTAAGCAAAGCATTAAAAGCTCCTGTTGATAACATATGTACCTCATCTATTATATATACTCTATACTTAGCAATTGTTGGTAAGAAATTTACTTCTTCACGGATACTTCTAATATCTTCAACACTATTATTGGAAGCAGCATCCATTTCAACAACATCTGTAATTGAACCTGATAAAATTCCTTTACAGATTTCGCACTCATTACAAGGCTCTCCATCTTTTGGATTTAAACAATTAATTGCTCTTGCTAAAATCTTAGCAGAAGAAGTTTTACCTGTTCCTCTTCCTCCATTTAAAAGATACGCATGTCCTACTCTGTTTGCTATTATTTGATTTTTTAAAGTTTTTGTTATATGTTCTTGACCTACCATTTCCCCAAATGTTTTAGGTCTAAATTCTCTGTATAATGCCGTGTATGCCATTTTACACCCCTACAATATTAAAAATGGCTTTACTTATTGCTCCTCTATGGAGAACACTTTTGCATAAATACACCACTTATTGCTGCTTCCTTCCGGACCTGACAAAATTCATAGCTTTTTATCAAAATATTCTCCATACAAGAGCAAAGCTTAAAGCCACTCTTATTATATAATTTTATATTTAATTTATCAAGTATTTATTTAGATATTTTCTTAATTATCTATCATTCTCTTCCATTTTTTTATTTAATTGACTAGCCCCAAGCACATCATTTTCACCTGCTGTTAATTTTGTTTTATTATATTTATCATTCATAATATCTTGTAACATTGTATAATCTTTATTATGTGCTTTACTAAATGCTTCTCCTAGCTCTTCTCCTCCATTAGATAGACTAATTGGTGGTGGAATTATTCCTTTTGATAATAACATAGTATTTAATAAGCAAGTAGCTGTTCTCTTATTTCCGTCTTCATAAGGTTGAATATATACAAAATCCGCATATATTTTTGCAATTTCTTTTATATAATCTTCTTCATTTTCTGATGTATTATATGCGTTTTCATACCTTTGTTGTAAATCCTTCATAACCTCTGGAATCTTTTCAAATGGAATTGTTTCTATTACTGGACCTGTGCTTATTCCTCTATCTGTTCCTATTGTTACTTGTTTTTGTCTATAATTTGTATCAAATTTTGCTGGATTATCTTCATTCATCATACTTCTTATTTTTTCACATTCTTCTTCAATATTAATCTGCTCCCCATTTGATTGTTGCAAAGAAGTTAATGTTATTTTAGCTATACTTTCTAATTCTTGCAATCCCACATATTCAGAAACACCTTGTTCAATCTGATTTCTACTTTCTGTAATTATATAACCTGCACTAGCATCTGGATTTGAAATAATATTTTCTTTTACTACTTTTCTTACTTGCTTTATATGTAAATTTTCTATTGCATCTTGTCTAAATAACTTTTTATATTTAAATGACTGTATAAACTTTTTTATTTTATTTTTTTCATTTTCATAATCAATTTTAAATTTTTCTTCTGTATAAAGATCATTTATGTTATACCCGGCATATTGGCCATTATATATTAATTGTTTCCATCTTTCACATTCTTTGTCAGATATAATATTTAAAGAATTTCCAAATAGCGCTTGGATTGTATCTTCATCAAAATTTAAAACAGAATCATCTTGTATAATTCCTTTAATTTTATCGCTTTCTTCTCTAAATTCAGAAATTCCCTCAAAGCCTTTGTTATAATATTTATGTGTTAATAGCATTTCATCTATATCCATTTGAGATATCAACATCTTCTTTAAATATTCTTTTTCAGGAGTTATTTCTAATTTTTCTCGTAATGTTGTACCTGTACTAAACATTTCCTTTATTACATCTATTCCTCGCTCAGAAATTTCACTATATGTGTTTTTTGATATTTCATTAATATTATTTTGTATAACATTTGCCATATTAATTACCTCTATTTTTTAAACAAATCTTCCAATTTATATTCTTTTTCTAATTTTTCGTTTAGATATAATTTTGAAATAATTTCAAGTTCTTTTATAGATTCCTCTGGTACATTAAATGAAAATATTTTTTTAGCAGGAGCTAAGACTATATATTTAATTGCATCTACTGTTACAGGAAGTACTTCTATACAGCTTTTATCCACTTTACCACAACTACTACATTTAAAGCCATTATCTTTTAAACTAAAATATTTTATATCTTCATTTATGCTACAATTTGTACATTTTTCTACTTCTGGTTTAAATCCCAATATACACATTAATCTTAATTTAAATATTGCAAGTATTAAATCTAAGTTTTTATCTGTTTCTGATATTGTGTATAGAGTATTTAAATATAATTGTAATGTTCTATACGAATTTTCATTTTCATTAGTTACATCTAGAATTATTTTTGTAATATGAACAGCATATTTATATTTATCTAGGTCTGTCCTAATATTATAGAAAAATTCTATTGTTTCGCACGAATTTATACTATATGTATCATTGCCTTTATATATTAAATAATCTGCAAAGCATAGGAATTGTGTGCCAGCCATAAGTAGGCTCTTAGGGCGTCTTGCGCCCTTAGCCGCACAGCTTATCTTACCGCATACCAGGTGTTAATATTGTAAGCATTTTATCATAATCACCTAAATTATTCTCTACTAATACTATTCCCTTCGTTTTTAATTGTCCCATTTACTTCTCCATTTAAATTTAATTCTATATTATCTAATTGCTTTAATTCTAAAAAAGTATTAATATTTCCTGTATTTTTAAAGGTATTCCAAGCCATTTTTTCTATCATACGCATACCACCACTCCTAAGTTAAAAGTTTACCTTTAAACTTATCTTTCGTATTTTTTTAATTTTCTATACTAATTAAATTTAAATTTTTTAACAAAACTGTCTTCGTCTTGCCAATCTTTTTTTACCTTTACCCATGTTTTAAGATTTATTTTTTTACCAAGCATTTTTTCTAAATCTTCTCTTGCATAGGTACCAATTCTTTTTAGCATACTACCATCTTTACCTATAATTATTCCCTTATGAGATTCTCTTATACAGTAAATGGTTGCTTCTATATTATATATTCTTTCATTTGTTTTTGTTCTTGATAACTTCATTTTTTCTACTTCAACAAATATCCCATGTGGAACTTCATCATCAAGTAATCTTAATGCTTTTTCTCTTATAGTTTCTTCTACAAGCTGTCTTGAAGTTTGATCTGTATATTCATCTATATCGTAATACGCAGGGCCTTCTTTCAACAATTTTTCTATTTCATCTAATATTGTTTCTACTTCTTTATTTTTTATTGCAGAGACTGGAATAATTGCTTCAAAATTATATTCCTTTGAATACATATCAATTATTTTAGCAATTTGCTCTTTTCTTACTAAATCTATCTTGTTTATAATTAAAATAACTTTTTTATTCGTTTCTTTTAATTTTTCTAGTATTTTAGAATCTCCTCTGCCAACTTCCTCTGATGTTGCTTCTATCATAAATAATATAACATCTACTTCTGGAATAGTTCCAAAAGCTGTTTCTATCATAGTATTTCCTAATTTTGTTTTTGGTTTATGAATTCCCGGAGTATCTATAAATACTATTTGTGAGTTTTTTCTATTAACAATTGCTCTTATTGCTGTTCTTGTAGTTTGAGTTTTGTTAGCCATAATTGCTACTTTCTCTCCAACCAAAGAATTTATAAGAGTGGATTTACCTACGTTTGTTCTCCCTATTATTGAAACAAATCCTGATTTGAATTTTTTTAATGTTTCTTCCATTTTAGTTACTTCCTTTTTTAGTATATTCTACTCTATTATTGTCGCATATTTTGTCAAAAGTTGCAAGTGGTAACAAAAAAATGCAATCAATTAATGACTGCATTTTATTTTATTAAATTTCATTATTTAAAGTATCTTCTAAAATTTCCATTTCACCAGGTTCAATTTTTACATCTGCTCCCATTGGAACTATTTGAACAAATGTATTTCCATCATTTACTTCAATTTCATTTCCTTCTAAATCTCTATAAATTGTTTGTGCTGTTCTTGAAGCTTTATAGCATTTTATTTTTATTGCCTTTCCATTTGTAATATAGTATCCGTCTAGTGTTCCTATATTGGATAAATCTTGCCTATCTTTTCCTGAACCGTCATTTAATCTTGAATTTCTTGCAAAAGTTACTATAACGTTTTTTGTAGTTACTAGTTCACCTGTTTCCCAATCTTTTTGAGTTGTTTTGTTATATCCTCTTGTATATCTTTGGGTTTCCTCATCATATTTATATGTCACTTTATATGATGAAGAATATGGAAGTGTTATTTCAGTAGCCGGTATTCCGTCTTTTAATTCTACTTCTTTTGTCACATAATTTAATACACTTTCTTGTTCTGATGTAGTACGATATCCTTTTCTCTCTGCTATTTTTAATATTTTTTCAGTAGAAGTTACTACATTATGTGGTGCACTTTTATCTCTTACTCTCCAAAATGAACTTGAACTTTCGTATATTCCATTTATATTATCTACATCTAATGAGCTTATATCACTTTTTGCTTTTGGACTCCATCCATAGTGAACATATATTGCATCATTTTCAAGCGCATAATCTAGAAAATAATGTCTTGAACTTCTTATTGGCCCTATTTTATCTAATTCAACATCTTTGAATAATGCCATAAGTCTTGTAAGTTTTCCTTCAACTATTATTTCATAAACCATATACGCATCATTTAAACCAACTTGTGGTCTGGCATCTCCAACATTATCTATCATTACAGCTATTGGTCTTGAATCACCATTGAAGATTTCAATCTCTTTTGGTATTTCAACTTGTAGTTCATTTTCTTTTTGGTTAGATATATCTTGCATAACATCTTGAATATTTCCTTCTCTACTTTCTATAATTCGCCCAAGATAAATAGAAAATGTTACCGCAATAACAAGTATTAATACTATTATAACTCCCACTAAAAATTTTTTCATAAAAATCCTCCTCTGTTTAAAATACTTTTAAAAACATATTTGCTAAACCATATAGCAATGTAATCACTGCTACCCCTGTTAATGCTCCAAAAATAATTTCTGACAATGTTTTTTTCTTAGATTCTATTCTAGTAACACATACCAAGATTGCCATTACAAATGATAAAGTTAATACCACTATATTCGTTGTTGAAAGCCATATTATAGTATTTGCCCCAAACGCCATTGCTGCTTGACCACTTGGTGAAAATCCATTTTTCAATAATTTGTGTTTATTTGTAGAACTTGCAGCTTTTAAACTTACAATTAAAATTATTATTAAAAAAATCCCTATAAATGCCATATGTACAGGCGAATTTGCTAAATTTCTTATAAAGTTTAATCCTATATCACTTATTTTGTCAAAGAATAAAAAGTATGCTACTATTAAAGCATTTACAGCTGTTATTACCACTCCACCTGCCGCTACGTCTTTTGCAATTTTAGCTTTTGGGTGATAAAGGTCTGTATATAAATCAACAACCGTTTCAACTGCTGTATTAAACATTTCTGCAAGTATTATTAAAATAACTGTAAACATTAAGCATAAAAACTCTGCTCTTGTTAAGTTAAATAATAAACTTACAAGCATTACAACTACTGCTATTACTAACTGCCATTTTATATTTCTTTGTGTTGTTGTAGCATATATTATTCCGTTAAATGCATTAACCCACGCATCTATAAAACTACCTTTTTTAAATTCTTCTGCCGTCTTCTTATCTTCACTTTTAACTTCTTCTTTTTTTTCCATTTTATCACCTATCTAGTAATGTTTAATAAATTTAAAACACTTTCTTCTTTTTGTCTCATTTCTTGTTTTTCTTCTTCATTCATATGGTCATATCCCATTAAATGATAAAATCCATGAACTAACATATATGCAAATTCTCTTTCAAAACTATGTCCATATTCTTTTGCTTGTTCCTCTACTCTTGATACTGATATTATTATATCTCCCAAAACATCTTGTATATCGTTTTCATTTTTCAACATTTCTTGTATTTCTTTTTTCTCAAACATAGGGAAAGATAATACATCTGTTTCTTTATCTATATTTCTGTATTCTTTATTTGTTTTTCTAATATTTTCTGGATTAGTTAAAATAACATTTATGTATAAATTAAGCTTGTCTATTTTCTCAGTAATAAAAGCTTTTTGCATTACTTTTTCTACTAATTCAAAATATTCTATATTTTCATCAATTTCTAGAAAATTTACTTCTGAAAATTTATCCATTTTTTCTTGGTCTACCTCTCTTTTTAGTTACAACCTCTTCTTTGGCCTTTTCTTCTGTTTTCTTCGCCTCTTTTTTTACTTTTGTTTCCTTGGTTTTAGTTTTTTTATTTTCAAGTTTTCCTTCTTTTGTTGCGCTTTTAGCTTTTACTTTTTTAATTGCACCCAATTCTACTAATTTTTCTTTATACACATTTATAACTAACTTATATCTCTCAGGCTCTGCATTTATTTTACTTAGATCATTTTTTATAAATAATATTTCTCTTTTCACTTCTTTATCTTTTGCTGTCTCAGCCTTTTTAAAATTATCTAAGAATTTTTTAAACTCATCTTTTTCTTTTTGTTTTTCCCAATATATTTTTGTTGATAATAAATTTAAGTTATATTCTTCCATAATTGTTAATAGAATTTTATAAGCCTTTTTAGCTTTTATATCATTTTTTGCATGAACTAATTCAGATCTTGCTTCATTTAGTAATTGTTCATAACATTGTTCAGCTGTTACAAGTGGTACACTGTGTGTAAATAACTTCCTGCTTAATGCAAGAATTATTAATTTCTTTTCTAAAATATCAAGTGTATCTGGTTTCCCTGCTAAGAATTTAGCATATTTATCATATTCTTGTATAACTTCTTTTTGTACTTTATAATTATCAAACTTCATTTTTAATGTTAATATATTTAATATATATTCTTCAACAGTATCAAAAATCTTATCATAAATTTCTGTTTTATCGCTAGTAGAAGTTTTCAGATTATCACTTAATTGTACAGAATAATTTTTTAATATTCCTTTATATAAAACATCCATTTTTTCTATATAAAAATTATTATATCTTTGAACCGCTTTTTCTTTTCCAGAGTCTTTTATATTTTCGTAATCTAATTCCATTAAGTATTTTTGTTTTCTGTATTTATATTCTAAATATTGGCTATCTTTAAGGTTTGTTATTAAGTAATATTTAGATAATGCTTCTTGTTCAAAAGCTGATGCACTTCCATTCTTTACTTTTTTATATATAGAATCCATTATATATTTAACTATTGATTCTAAATACAAAGCGAAAGTATCTTCATATTTTTGATTTATATTATCTTTTTTTGCAGTATTTTCTCCTTTAAAAGATTTAACCTCTTCATATGCTTTTAATAAATTGTTTCTTTTAACTGAAATCATTACTCCATTAAAACCAATCTTTGTTGGTATTAATATTTTACTTATTGTTGTTCCTATCTTTGAAAAAAAAGTTTTTTGTTGATATACTCTTAAACTTCTCTCTTCCATTTTCTTTTGCTTCCTTTCCATTTTTACTATTTTAATTTTTCTTCGGTTCCTATATCCATTTCTGCCTCATATATCATTTCTAATTCAATATATCCATTTTCTTTATTAGATACATTTACTACTTTGTTAACAATGTTTAAATTATCAATACCTTCTTCTACAAATTTGTTTTCTAGTTCTTGTATAAGCAATTGCTTTAATTCTTCTTTTCCGTAAGTAATTTTAGATATTTTTTTCTCGATATAAGTAGTTTTTGTTATCTCAATTGGTAAATAAAAATTAGAAAATAATTTAATTTTATTTGTCTCATTTATTGTATCATAGTTTTCGAAATTTGGAAGACTTTTGTACAAATTTATTTTAAAATTATTAATATTTATTGAATATTTATTTTGGGTGATACCGGTTTCTTCACTTACTTCCCTAGTTAATCCAGATGTAGCTTTTTTGGTATACCATACTTTTGCCTTCACTTCACCTTTTGCGTGAACATATCTTGTATCCGTATATTTTCCTTGCATAAATCCACCAATTAATATATCACCTTTTTCTACTATATCACCTACTTTTACCTTTGCAGTCCCTGTATCTGCTGTAATTTTGGTTATTAATCCTTGTTCTGTTGCTACGATATTACAATATTCATTTTTATCTATTATTTCTGGTTTTTCTTCCGCTTCAACAATTGTTACAATTACATTTGTGCCTTTCATATCTAATGATATCCATGCTATATCATTCCTTTTTAGTCGTATACTATTTATTACATTTTTACTATAAATACTAGCTTTGCTCTTACCAATTTCTATTCCCTCTTCTTTTAATTGAACTAAAAGTTCTTGAACATCCACATTCTCTGCGCCTATAATCTCTATATTCCATATATATGTTGATGAAATTAATATTAATAAAGCTATTGGTAATAAAAGAAAAAGAAATAATTTTCTTTTTCTATATCTATGCAATATAATTGGCAATCCTTTTTTAGAATTTATTTTCACTTTACATTTGGTTTTTCTAGCTATACTATGTATCTTTTTAAAATTATTTATATTAACATTTACAGTTAATAAAGTAGAACTTTTTCTTTTTAATCTCCACAAAAATATTTTGTTGTTTATACAGTTATTTATAAATCTTTCTGTAAAAAAACCTTCTACTGTAATATTTACAAAACCGATAATATAATTTAAAATTATTTTAAAAATCAATTTTGTTCCTCCTTGCGCTACTTTACATTTTTTAATCTAAAATTCTTTCAAATTCTATTGTATCAATTTTACCTTTTACCATTATGTCTTCATCTGTCAAATTTTCTAATTTTAAATTAAACCCGTAAACAGTTATTGCTCCCTCGAATGTATTTACTTTTACTAAAATATCTTGATACTCTAAAATATTTTTATAATTTTCTATTAAAAGCTCATCAAAGCCATTTATTGTTATTTTTACATCACTAGATGCAACTTCTCGTGGAATTTCTAGCAAGCTATCTAGCTTACTATATTTCTTAGGTTTTTTTCTCCTCATATTATCACCTTCTAACAAATTCTCTATTTTGCAAATTCATTTAAAGATTTAAATTCATATCCCATTTCTTTAATTTGTTTTATTACTGTATCTAAAATTTCCATATTGGTTTTTGAAGTTGCATGTAAAAGCATTATTTCCCCATTATGCACATTTTCTATTATTTTATTAATAGCTGATTCTTTTGATGGTTGAGCTTTCTCATCCCAATCCGCATATGCAAAACTCCACATTACTGGTATATATCCAAGCTTTGTTGTATAACTTAATGCTCTTTCGCTATATTCTCCCTTAGGTGGTCTCATATACTTCATTTCATATCTAAACTTTTCATATATAGCTGTATGTAAATTCATTAATTCTTTTGTTAGTTCAGCTTCACTTAAACCTGGCATACTTTTATGATTTACAGTATGATTTCCTATTATATGTCCATCATCAACCATTCTTTGAACTAAATCTGATGCGCTATTAGCATAATGAGCTGTTATGAAAAATGTAGCATTTACATTATTTTCCTTTAATGTATTTAAAATATTTTCTGTATAACCCGCCTCATATCCCAAATCAAAGGTTATATATATATACTTATTATTGTTATTTCCCATAGCCATTCCGTTATATTTTTCTATTAACTCTCTATTTTTACTCCCTAAATCTGGTTGTTCGTGATTATTTCCTCTTTTAATTCCCCATTCTATCTTTTTAGTAGAAAGTTCCAACGTACCACTGGTCTGTATTATATCAGCATTTAAATTCAAATTTGCAAAAAGTACACTTGTTAACATTAGAAATAATGTAATTATTCCATAAATAAAAATTTTAGTTTTTGATTTCATTTAACTTACCTCCCAAAAATTAACTAATTATTATCTTGACAATATCCTGAAATTGTTATATGTTTTAAAAAATGGAAAAATTAGGTAATTTTCATTATTTTGTCAAATCTTGTATTACAAGTTTCTTTACTAATGATAAAAAATAAATTGCCTTGATATAATAACTATATTATATGGAGGAAATAAATATGTTAAATTTTGCTCTTTGTGATGATAATTTAAATATCGTAAAGAAGTTAAAAGAAATGCTTGAAATGTTATTTATAAAAAATGATATAGATGCAAAAGTTGGTTTTTATACAGATAATCCAATGAAAATTTTAGAATATGAAAAAGAAAATATTGTAGATGTTTTAATATTAGATATAAACTTAAATTCTAATATTTCTGGAATTGATTTAGCTAAGGAAATTAGAAAAAGAAATAAAAAGGTATATTTAATATTTTCAACAGGACATTTAGAATATTCTTTAATAGCCTATTCAGTTAAAACTTTTGACTACCTTCCCAAGCCAATAACAATCGAAAGATTGGAAATAACTGTTAATAGGCTATTAGATGATTTAAGTAATAATGCCTCTAAAAAGTTTATTAGATTAAACAACAAAACTATTATTAATGAGGATGAAATCAGTTATATTAAAAAAGATGGAATGAAATTAATTTTTTGTACAGCTTCTAAGAACTATGAAACTTATAGTTCTTTTAATAAGATTGAAAGTATGTTGCCTAACAATTTCGTTAGATGTCATAAATCATATATTGCCAACACTGATACTATTCAAAATATAAATACAAATGATAATAAAGTTTTCTTTAATAATGACCTATATTGTGATATAGGTCCTAAATATAAAAATAATTTAATGGAGGTTTTTAAATATGGAAATATTTCAAACAATTTGGACAGCATTAACAACGGAGAATGAGGTGTTAATAACTTTATTTGGTATACCATCAACTTTCATAGAAATAACATTATCAATGCTCTTATTTACAGTGATTTTAAATATAAAATCAACTAAAAAAATAAAATTCTTATATGTAATAATCACATCTATATTATCTTTTACACTTGGAGTATTAATACCAAATCCTTACAGATCATTTTTAAATTTATTTTTGCTACTAATAAGCATTAAATGTTTCTTTAAAATACATATTTTGAAAGCTATATTGGCAACCATAATACCAATATTAATTATAGTTCTTTGCGAATCTTTTATGGTTAAACTATCATCAATATGGTTTAACTTTAATTTAGCTGATATCACAACAATTCCTATATATAGATTCTTGTATGCATTAGGTATTGAATTGTTATTATTTTTAATATATTTACTTATAAAATACTTTAAAGTTCAAATTTCAATGTTAGAACATATGCCTAAGAAAAGCAAAGTAATATTTTTTACTAATCTAATACTTGCATTTTTAGCTATTTCTATTCAATTTTTTGTTACAGGATTTTATTCAAACCAATTACCAATTTACATTGTAATATTGAGTAATCTAAGCTTAATTGCATATTTTCTATTAAGTATGTATAGTTTAACAAAAACATCTCAATTAGAAATAACAGAATTAAATTTAGAACAAGAAAAAGAAAATAATAGAATTTTACAAAACTTACAAGATGAATTACGTGGTTTTAGACATGATTTTTCAAATATAATATGTACAATTGGTGGATATGTCCAAGTAAAAGATATGGAAGGTATGGCTAAATATTATTCTCAAATTCAAAAAGATGTTATAAAAATGAATAATTTAGGTGCATTAAATCCTGAAAGTATAAATAATCCCGCAGTGTTTACTTTAATCACTTCTAAATATAGTAAGGCATTAGAACTTGGTATTGAAATGAATATAAATGTTTTCTTAAATTTAAATACACTTAATATGAAAATTTATGAATTTACAAGAATCTTAGGTATACTTTTAGATAACGCTATTCAAGCTGCACAAGAGTGTGATGAAAAAATAATAAACTTAGAAATTCGAAAAGAAAGTAAAAGAAATAGACAAATTCTATTAGTTGAAAATACATATAATAACAAAGATGTAGACACAGAAAAAATTTATGAGAAAAACTTTTCTACAAAAGAAGGTAATTCTGGATTAGGTTTATGGGAAGTAAGGCAAATATTAAAGAAAAATAATAATTTAAACTTATTTACAAGTAAAGATAATAAATTTTTTAAACAACAATTAGAAATGTATAATATATAATTTTGAAAGGAGATAGTTTGGGGCTATCTCCTTTTTTATATGTAATTAATCTTTTTTTATTAAAGATGCTGGCATTTTTGGTTGGTGAATCCACCCAAACACATAACAAGCTGTATTTGTAGATTTAGCATATTTTTCTGCTACTTTTGCTAATAGTTTTAACATAACAAGATCCTCCTTTGTTATTTTTTTATAATAAATATTGTGTCGTCACACAATTTTATTAACTATATTATTGCTTTTTCTTCTTGCAAATAAACTTCATAACCGTATTTATTATTTGTTATTTTATAAACAAATCTAGTAATCATTATTGTTTGAATAAATGTTCCTATAATTATAATATTGCTTATTACATAGTCTTTTATTAATACACCTATAATAAGTGTTATAGTTAAAACTATGTAAGATAATATTTGTTTTATTCTTCTATCTTTTTTTCTTAGAATTGGAACATTTTCTGTATCAGCTGGTGCATATAATTTGCACATAAGCATTCCAAATATCCAAACTAATGCTATTAAAATATATTTAACGTCATTACTGAATAATTGGAATTGGCTTATATAAGCAGTTCCACAATACATTAAACTTGTAGTTACTATACAACCTATATGTGTTTTTAAATGTACTCCTCCTGAAAAAGCTCTATATGGAAATATTACAAGCATGGTTATAAAAAATTCTTTTAAAACTCCTAATATTGCTGCAATTGCTATAAATATAAAAGTTTTAGGTATTTCACCCACTACTAAATGAATCCCATAATTTATAACTTCTGCTCTTTCATCATCTATTTCTGGCATTTGTTTTCTAATTTTATCTACTAAAAAATCACAAATTTTATCTACCATATTTTTTCCTCAATCTTTTCTATGAGAAAATTTTATATTAATAGATTACTTATTTTTTATTTTCTTTATGAAAATACATTTTTTATATACAAAAAGAGTTATAAATCATTTTCATAAACAATTTATAACTCTTCATAAAATTTACATAATTGTAATATCTTTTATCATTACCCAAGGTCCAACTTCATCTGGTATGACTGTAAAGCTAATTTCTTCCTTGGTTATTGGGTGCTCAATTGTTAGCTTATACGCCCATAAGGAAATTTGTTTTCCCCTTCCTCTTGTTCCATATTTTTGATCCCCACAAATACTATGTCCAAAATTACTTAATTGAACTCTAATTTGATGATGTCTTCCAGTATGTAATAATATTTTTAGTAAAGATAAGTTTATTTCTTCATTATATTTTAAAACTTCATAATCTAGTTTTGCATATTTAGAATTCTTTGTACCTTCTTGAACCACTTTACTTGTATTCGTTTTCTCATTTTTTAATAAATAGTTCTCTAATGTTCCTGCCAAGTTTTTGGGTTTCCCATCTACTATCGCTAAATATTCTTTTTTAAATACTTTTTCTCGTACTTGTTCACTTAACCTTGCAGCTGCTTTTGATGTTTTTGCAAATACCATTACTCCACCAACTGGCCT
>JAZSPC010000051.1:0-35713 GCA_045537285.1 Clostridia bacterium | reverse complement strand
TATAAAAAATAAGGCTGATGAAGTTAGCCTTTATATAAATGTATATAAAACAGACCGATTAATAATATAAATCGAGTCTGTTTTTTGTGTGAAAAAATTGGAAAAAGAAAATGTCGAAAAATAATTGACAAAGAAAAATAGTAATATTATAATGTACATAAGAATGTACACAAAGGAGGATAAAAATGAAAAGTACAAAAACAAATAAAGGTATAACCTTAGTAGCATTAATAATAACAATAGTAGTATTATTAATCTTAGCAGCAGTAGCAATATCAAGTATAACAAATGATGGGATATTGCATTATGCACAAAATGCAGCAAGCTCATACAATCAAGCACAAAGAAATGAAGCAGGAATATTAGAGGGGTATCTAGATTATTTAGATCAACAAAATCAAAAAATGTGTCCTGGACACCAATTCACAGGTGGAGGATGGGATGATGAACTAGGAGTAGGCGAAGATGGAGAGCCTTATGGAGGGTACCGTCCAACAAAATGTGCAGTATGTGGATTAATATGTGAACACGATGGTTTTAATGATTGGGATGTGAATGAAGTTTGGACTGTTAGTGATGATGTTACATGCTATCCTAGTTATTATTGCAAGACATGTGGTATGCAATTTGATAATGAAACCTCTATGGATGAGGACCATGAATATGAGAATGGAGTATGTTCAAAATGCGGTCACGCATGTGTTCATGACATTGGAGTAAATTTTTCTTCAAATGATGATGGTACACATAACGAGATAGAAAGGTCATGTGGGTATTGTGGTATTCAGTTCGATGATATAGTTGGTATTAGTTGTGATATAGAAGGTGATGGTTTCTGTGATGACTGCGGATATGCATGCTCTCATGTGTGGGAAGATGGAATCTGTACTGTTTGCGATACTGAATGTGAACATCAAAACATGGAAACAGTGTATCGTAAAGGAGGCAGTGGATGGCATAAAGTGGACGAGGTTTGTACAGAGTGCAATTTAATAAATGAAGATATTGGAGATGAAGACTGCGTAGACGACGATGAAGATGGATATTGTGATTACTGTGAAGCTGATCTAGAAGCCGAAATATTATAATATTAAAATTATAAATAAAAAGAACATAGAGAAAATGATTATCTGTGTTCTTTTTATTTTGTTTTTTTACTCATTTCCATTGTAAAATATATAAAAAAATGATAAAATGTGCATATATTTTAATATTAGTTAAAATATGGAGGTTTTTATGCAAGAAATATATAATCAGCTACTTAAAAACGGAATCAAAGAAGAAAATATACTTTTAAATGAAGCAATGAGTAAACATACATCTTTTAAAACAGGTGGGAATGCAGATATATTTGTTAAAGCATATTCGGTAGAAGAAATTAAAAGTATATTAAAAATTTCAAAAGAAAATAATATTCCTTTATTTGTGTTAGGAAATGGAACTAATCTTTTAGTTAAAGATGAAGGGGTTAGAGGAATAATATTACAGATAAAGTTAGAAGACATACAAATAAATGATACTGTGGTTTATGTACAAAGCGGCGTAAAAAATGCAATATTAGCTAAAAAATTATTGGATAATTCATTAACTGGATTTGAATTTGCAGCAGGTATACCTGGAACAATAGGGGGAGCTATAAAAATGAATGCAGGAGCCTATGGTGGAGAAATGAAGGATATTGTAGAAGAAGTTACATATATAGACTATGATGGAAATATTCATATAATAAATAATGAAGAATGCGAATTCTCATATAGATATAGTAGGTTCTTTAATGAAAAAAGCATAATTTTATCTACAAAATTAAACTTAGAAAAAGGCAACAAAGAAGAAATTCAAAAAAAAATGAATGAACTTGCAAAGCAAAGAAAAGAAAAACAACCACTAGAATATCCAAATGCAGGAAGTACATTTAAAAGAGGAGAAAACTATATTACTGCAAAGTTAATAGATGAGTGTGGTTTAAAAGGATATAGTATTGGTGGAGCTCAGGTTTCAGAAAAACATGCAGGCTTTATAATCAACAAAGGCAACGCAACATCAAAAGATATATTAGATTTAATAGAATATGTAGAAACAAAAGTAAAAGAAAACACAGGAGAAGATATTAAATTAGAAATAGAAGTTATTGGAGGATAAGATAATGGGATTTTTTAAATGGTTTAAAAATAGTGCAAAAATGAAAAGATGGATGCTAATAATACTAATAGGCATTGTGTTAGCATGTATTGGAATATCAAAAATAATGGTATCAAAAACAGTATCTTTTACAGAAATAGGAACAGTAGTAGCTTTATTCGTAGTAGGATTTACTATGATAATTATAGGTCTTGTATATTCTCAAAAAAGAGTTTTAGAAATATTAGTAGAAGATACAGATTACAGAATGGATAATGGTTCAAAAGAAAGAAATGTAAAATCATTAATATTTAATAAGAAAATATATAATGAGGGACCTAATATTGTTGTAATAGGTGGAGGAAGTGGCTTAAATACAGTTCTTAAAGGATTAAAAAAATATACTAGCAATTTAACAGCAATAGTAACTGTATCTGCTTATGGAAAAGAACAAACGGAATCGAGAAAAAAATTAGAGTTATTACCAGTTGATGATATAAAAGATAGTATTATTTCTTTATCAAATGATGAAGAAATGATGGCTAATTTGCTAGATACAGAGTTGAATAATAGAAGTTTAAAAGGTTTAACATTTGGAGATATATTCTTCACTAGTATGAAAGAACAATTTGGAAATTTTGCAGAATCAGTTGAAAAAAGTAAGAATGTTTTAAATATAGTTGGTAGAGTTTTACCAGTAACTCTTGATGAAATGCAAATATGTGCTGAGCTTAGTGATGGAACAATTATAGAAGATAAAGAAAAAATAAAAGATGCCGTAAATGATAAAGTGGCAAAAATAGAAAGAGTATATATAACTCCATCTAATTGTGTGCCTGCACCAGGTGTATTAGAAGCAATACAAAACGCGGATGCAATTATTATAGGACCAGGAAGTTTATATACAAACGTAATACCAAACCTATTAGTTAAAAATGTGTCAAAAGCAATAAAAGAATCAAATGCAATAAAAATATATGTAAGTAATATAATGACAGAACCTGGTCAAACAGATAATTATACATTGTCAAACCATATACAAGCAATATTAGATCATACGGGAAAAGGGATTGTAGATTATTGTATATATGATTCGGGAGAAATAATCCCAGAATTCGTTAAAATTTACAATAAACGTGGACAAGATGTTGTAGAACAGGATACGCAAAAAGCAAAAGAACTAGGAATAAAATTATTAGAAAAGAATTTATCACAAGTTGTTGGAGATAATATTAGACACAATACAGAAGCTGTTGCAGAATCTGTAATAGAATTAATATGTGATGATTTAAGATTTAAAAACGAACAAAATGATCCTAAATATGTAATGTTACATACAAAATTAAAAGAAGATAAGAAGATAAACAAAGAGTTTAAGAAACAAAAGAGAAGACAAATTAAAGCAAGTAGAAAAAAAACAGAAAGTAAAAATAACGATACTAAAAAGGGTGGAAGTAAATTTAGCAGTAAATATAGAGAGAGAATTAGATCAATTCAAGAAAGCGAATTTAAAAGAGAACAAAATTTAAGATTACAAGATGAAGCAAAAGAAAAAGAAGAATTTTTAAGGAAACTAAAAGAAGAAAAGAATTAATTTTAGGAGAAACAAATGAATTTAGAAAGTGGTTTAAATAAAGAATGGATATTAACAAATGGCATAGGTGGATATAGCTATTCTACAATAATAGGGTGCAATACTAGAAAATATCATGGATTACTAGTTGCACCACTTGTTCCGCCAGCTCGTAGAAATGTTATACTTTCAAAATTAGATGAGGCAATAGAAATAAATGGTAAAGAACATGTTTTATATACAAATATGTGCAAAAATTATATATCAGAAGGATATAAAAACTTAGTAAGATTTGAAAAAGAATTTATACCTATATTTTCATACAAAGTAAAAGAAACAGAAATTAAAAAACTAATTTGTATGGAATATGGTAAAAACACAGTTTGTTTATACTATAAAATTAAAAATGGAGAATATAATGCGAAGTTTAAAGTGGCTCCGATTGTTAATTTTAGAGACTTCCATTCAATAAATACAAATCACAATTATAATTTAGGGCAAACAGTAAAGAACAGAAAAGTAGAATTGATTATAGATAACAATCATCATTATCCTGTATATATGTACATGACAGATGGTAATTATATTGAACACTATAATGATACATTTAAAAACATGTACTATATAGAAGAAGAAAAAAGAGGTTTTTTCCCGGAGGAAGATTTAATTGTAACAGGAAGATATGAAATAGATTTACTTCCAAATGAGGAAAAAGAAATTTGCTTTATATGTTCATTAGAAAATAATATAGAAGAAATCGATACTAAAAAAATCATAGATAATGAAATTGTAAGAATAAATAAAATGATAATAGATTCTGGATTAATAAATGTAAAAAAAGAAACAGAAGCTAATGAAGATAAGGAATATAGAAGATTAATAGAAAAATATATAATAGCAACAGATAATTTTGTGGTAAATAGACCAAACTTTAAGTTACATACTATAATAGCTGGTTATCCTTGGTTTTTAGACTGGGGAAGAGATTCTATGATAGCATTTGAAGGTTTATTATTAATTCCTAAAAGATTTGATATAGCAAAAGAAGTATTAATTACATTTATAAGAGATATAAAATTTGGACTTCTTCCAAATGGGTATTCAGAGTTTGATAATAGACCACTATACAATAGTGTTGATGCATCATTACTATTATTTGAACAAATACAAAAATATTTAGAATATACAAATGACTATAAATTCATCGAAAATTTTTACCCAAAATTAAAAGAAATAATAGAAGCATATTCGAAAGGAATAGATATAGATGATAATAATATATATCTAGACGAAGATAACTTGATTTCTTCTGGAACAGAAAAAACACAAAACACATGGATGGATGCTAAATATTTAGGAATGCCAGCTACACCAAGAAATGGAAAAGTAGTAGAAGTAAATGCTTTATGGTATAATGCTTTAAAAATTTTAGAAGACTTAGCAAATAAATTTGAAGGAAAAAATGCAGCGGAAGTATATAAGAAAATGGCTGAAAAAACTAAAAAATCTTTCAACGAAAAGTTCTACAATAAAAAGAGAAAATGCTTATATGATGTTTTAGGAGATGTAAAAATAAGACCAAATCAATTGTTTGCATTAAGCTTAACTTATCCAGTAATAGATTGTAATACAGAAGAAGCTAAAAATATATTTGATGTTGTTACAACTAAATTATTAAATAACTATGGTTTGAAAACTCTCGCAAAAGGAGAAACAAACTATATAGAAGTTTATGAGGGAGATGGCTTTAAAAGAGATATGAGCTATCATCAAGGTATTACTTGGCCATGGCTTTTAGGTCTATATTATGATTCGTTAAAGAATATTATTAAAGCTACAAAAAATAAAGAAGATAAAAAACAATATGAACAAAAACTAAAAGACTTTATAGAAACAACAAAAGAAACTTTCGCAATAGCATTAGATAATGATGGAATAATAGGTAGTATATCAGAACTTTATGATTCTAAAAAGCCACAATTGCCAAAAGGTGCATTAGCACAGGCTTGGAGCGTAGCAGAGGTATTTAGAATAATACTAGAAAAATAATTTTGAAGGGAATAAAAGATGAGAATTTTGGGAGTAGACCCAGGGTATGGAATAACAGGATATAGCATAATAGATTATGTTGGAAATAAATTTAAATTGATACATAGTGGAGCAATAACAACACCAGCAAAACAATCATTTCCACTGAGACTTTCACAAATTTATACAGATATGCAAAACTTAATAAATGAATTTAAGCCAGATGCAATATCAGTTGAAGAATTGTTTTTTAACAACAATGTAAAAACTGCTATAAATGTTGCACAAGCAAGAGGGGTTGTTTTAGTTGTGGGATGTCAAAATAATATTCCTACTTTTGAATATACACCACTTCAAGTAAAACAAGCAGTTGTAGGATATGGAAGAGCAGATAAGGTGCAAGTGCAAAAAATGGTAAAAACTATTTTGAAAGTAGATAGTCTGCCAAAACTAGATGATATAACAGACAGTATGGCAATAGCAATATGTCACGCACATTCAGCAAAATTTGCAGAAAAATTGTAAAAGGAAAAGATATGACAATAGTAGAATTAGAAAAAGAATTAAAATCAAATATTTTAGAAGGAGTGTATCTAATGTATGGAGAAGAGACATTCCTTTTAGAAAGCTCTTTAAAGAAAATGAAAAAACTATTTGGAGAGCTTATTTTGCGGTATAAACTATATTCAAATAGATGAAACAAATGTGGAAGAATTAATATCAAATTTAGAAACACCAGCATTTGGTTATGAAAAAAAGTTGGTAATAGTTAAAAATTCTGGACTTCTAAAAAAAGAAGGTAAAAAACAAAATTCGAAGCTTAAAGAATTAAAAGAAAAAGTATTTAAATATTTTACTGAAAATTTTGATGATATTAAAGAATTTAATATTGTAATATTTATTGAACAAGAAATTGAAAAAAATAGCTTATATAAACTTTTAGAAAAAGAAGCAAAAGTATGCAGTTTCGAGAAACAAACGACATCTCAAATAGCAGGAAGATTAAAAGGAATATTTAATGCATATAAAGTAAATATAGATGATATAACATTAAAATATTTGATTGAAACTTGTGGAACAAGTATGCAAGAACTAATTAATGAATCTAGAAAACTTATAGAATATGAAGGAGAAAATGGGACTGTAAAAAAAGAAGATATAGATTTACTTTGCATAAAAGAAGTAGAGGCAGTAATCTTTACTTTAACAGATTTGTTAGGTAAGAAAGATATAAAAAATGCATTAGAAACATTGGAAAATTTAATATATAATAAAGAACCGATACAAAAAATATTAATAACATTATATAATCACTTTAAAAAGCTATATTTTACAAAATTAGCATTAGAAGAAAAAAAGGATATAGCTATGGCTTTAAATTTAAAACCTAATCAATTATTTTTAGCAAGCAAGTATAAAACACAAGCAGGATACTTTAAAAAAGAAGAATTAAGAAAGATAATAGATGAATTTATATTGTTAGATAAAAATTCAAAAATAGGATTAATAGATTTAAATGTGGGATTAGAAGCAATACTTTCAAAATATTGTAGTTAATTAAATATATAAAACCAAAGGGCATCACTTCAAATAAAGTGATGCCCTTCGGGATAAAGTGGCGTGATTTTTAAATTAATTATATAAATTAGAGTTTATCTCTGGGCCGCCAACCCCAGTTAGGCCGTTTGTTCATGGCTTTCTCCTTTTGCACGGCGAAACATACGCCGTGGATTTAGAACCTTGAGTATATTAACTCGAAGTTAAATATATTATATCATAAAATTATGTAAATCGCAATAAAGTTAGTATAAAATTTTCCTTTGTATACAATAATAACAAGGGAGGTTTTATATATGTATAATTTTAGAACAGATTTAGCTGATGAAAGAGCAGATTTATTTAAGAAAAATAATAACATAACAGATAATATTGATGGGATAGAAACTAATATAAGAGAAGAAGGGAATATAAGAATAACAGAAGTAAAGGTTACAAACGAAAATGGAGCAAATTCAATAGGGAAGCCAGTAGGTAGTTATATAACAATAGATATTAAAAAATTAAAACTTGCAACAGATGAAGAAATAGAAAATTATGGAAATGTGTTGTCTGGTGAATTGAAAAAATTAATAGATACACATGTACAAAAACAAGATGAAATTTTAGTTGTAGGTTTAGGAAATATATATGTTACACCAGATTCATTAGGACCAAAAGTGATAAACGAAATTGATGTAACAAGACATATTTTAAAATATATGCCAGAAGCATTAGAAGAAGGAACAAGAGCCGTAAGTGCTATATCACCCGGAGTTTTAGGTACGACAGGTATGGAAACCTTAGAAATTGTAAATGGCATAGTAGAAAATATAAAACCTAAATTAGTTATAGTAATAGATGCACTAGCATCAAGAAGTATGGATAGAATAAGCTCATCAATTCAACTAGCAGATACAGGAATTGTGCCAGGTGCAGGAGTAGGAAATACACGAAAAGAATTATCACAAAGCACATTAAATATTCCGGTAATAGCATTAGGGATTCCAACAGTTGTAGAAAGTGCAGTTTTAGTGAATGATTGCTTAGATTTATTTATTACTAAATTACAGAACGAAGCAAAATCAAATGATTATTTAAATAGATTAAAAGAGCAAGATAATTATGAAGAAATAAAAGAAGCACTAATTCCAAATGACTACAATATGATAGTAACACCAAAAGAAATAGATGATTTAATAGAGAACATGAAAGATGTTGTGGCTCGTGGAATAAATTTCGCGGTGTAACTCAGCTATAATTATATTTGTTAAAATATTACAATTTTATTACAATTTTCGATATTTGTTGACCAAAACAGAAATTAATTATATAATTATTTTAGTGAGGTATAAATATGAAAAGAAAATTAGTAATATTAGTAATGGTAATGTTGATAATTTTACCTATAACTGTATATGGGTATGGAGGGATTAATACAAATGTAGTAATAGGAAATACGTCAGCAGCATCATCAAGTGTAGTTATGACAAACAACATAGTGGGAACACTCCAAGTTTTAGGTACAATAATATCAGTTGCCGCCCTAATTATAATAGGCATAAGATATATGATAAGTAGCGTTGATGATAAAGCTCAATTAAAAGGTGTAATTCCATATTATGTAGCTGGTGCTGTATTAGTTTTTGCAACATCAAATATATTAGCACTTGCACATTCTGTTATGCAAGATGTAGGACATAGTTGGGAAATTAGTAGAGTTGAGCCAACTTGTACCCAAAACGGAAGTGCATATCATGAATGTACAGATTTGGGTTGTGATGAACAGTATACGACGGTTATTCCTGCATTAGGCCATAGTTATGGAAATTGGACAACAAAAACAGAAGCTAACTGTACAACACCAAAAGTAGAGCAACATAAATGTGTTAGATGCAATAAAACTGAGACTAGAAATTCTGGTTCACCATTAGGTCATAGTTATGGAGACTGGACAACCAAAATAGAAGCTAAGTGTACAGCAGCTAAGGTAGAACAACATAAATGTGTTAGATGCAATAAAACTGAAACTAGAAGTTCTGGTTCACCATTAGGCCATAGTTATGGAAATTGGACCCAACAAAGTCCTGCAACATGTACATCACCGAAAATAGAAGAACATAGCTGTACAAGGTGTGGTGCAACAGAAACAAGAGAAAATGGTTCATCACTAGGTCATAGCTATGGAAGTTGGACTCAACAAAGTCCTGCAACATGTACATCACCGAAAATAGAAAAGCATACTTGTACAGTATGTGGTGCAACTGAAACAAGAGAAAATGGTTCACCAAGCAGCCATTCATACCGTGTAGAAACAACACCGGGTACGTGTACACAAAAAGAGGAAACTAAATATACTTGCTCTATTTGCGGATTTACGTATACAGAGTATGGAGAAAAAGATTTAGGGGCTCATAACGTACCTACTGCAACTAATTCATTTAAATCACTTGACAATGGAAAGCATAGAGAACAAAGAACTTACGAATGTTGTAGACTAATCGAAATTTTTGGTGCAATAGAAACGTGCGATAAAGCAAAAACAACAGGAATGTTGTGGTGGAAAAAAACATATTGTTCAAAATGTGGGTACAAATGGGAATAATTTAACAATTAAATTAACAAGTTTAGCTCTATATATAAGACCTTTGAAAGAATATTCAAAGGTCTTTTTTTACATTTGTTTCAAAAATATTACATTTTTCAATATAACTGTAATAAAACACCAAATTAATTGACAAAATTGTTTATAAATTATAAAATTAAATTAAGTAATTTAATAAAAGAATAGGAAGAAATAGTATGAGAAATAAAATATTAGGATTATTTATAATATTAGCTATAATAATATTAATACCATCTTGCATTTTTGCAAGTGGATATTCTGGAATAGACACCGAGTTACAAATAGGAAACACGTCAGCAGCATCATCAAGTGTAGATATGACCAACAGAATAGTTGGAACATTGCAAGTACTTGGGACGATAATAGCCATAGCCTCTTTAATTATAATTGGAATGCGATATATGTTTAGTAGCGTACAGGAAAGGGCACAATTAAAAGGTGTAATTGGATATTGGATTACAGGAGCTATATTAGTTTTATGTGCATCGAATATTTTAGCATTTGTACATGATATACTTGACGATGTACAACATGAGTATGTGGATGAGCGTGTTATAGAATCTCCTACTTGTATGAAAACGGGAATATTATTAAGAAAATGTAAAGATTGTGGAAAAGAAATAGAGGTAGATATTCCAATAGATCCGGATGCACACAGGATGGGTGATTGGGCTTATACACCACAAACCTGTACAACAGATGGAAAAAAAGTAAGAATTTGCAATTATGGGTGTGGAAAGCAAGAAGAAGTAGTAATACCAAAACTTGGTCATACTTTTAAATTCGGAGTTATTAAGCAACCAACTTGTACACAAGAGGGATATCAAGGAGATAAATGTGAAATATGTGGATTTGAAAAAGATATATCAATATTAGTAGCAACAGGACATAGTTATGTAATAAAAGATACAACACCAGCATATTTAAAATCTCCTGCTACATGTACAACAAAAGCAGTCTATTATTATAAATGTAGCGGAGGATGTCAAGGAAAAGGTGCAGCGACATATACATCTGGTGCATTATTAGCTCATACATATACAAATACAACAGATACATCTATTTCGAATAGAGCTACGCAAGCGACATGTACTCAAAAAGCTACATATTATAAAAAATGTGCATGTGGTGCGCCGGGAACTGAAACATTTGAATCTGGGGAATTGCTAGCGCATTCTTATACAATTACAACAGACACATCTGTTTCAAATAGGGCAACAAGAGCGACATGTACTCAAAAAGCTACATATTATAAAAAATGTGCATGTGGTGCAAAGGGAACGGAAACATTTCAATCAGGTGATTTAGCAGCTCATGTTTATGATATTGAAGATACTTCGACTACTTATCTAGCTTCTAATGCTACTTGTACTGCAAAGGCAAGATATTATTATAAGTGTTCTTGCGGTGCAAAAGGGACAGGAACATTTGTAGCAGGAGAATTGGCAGCTCATGTTTATTCTGTTACAACCGATACGTCTGATTCAAACAAAGCAACTAATGCTACATGTACAGCGCCAGCAACATATTATAAAAAATGTTCTTGCGGTGCAAGAGGGACAGGAACATTTGCATACGGTAGTACAACAACTCATATCTATACAGTAGAGGATACTTCTAGCACATATCTGGCTTCGAATGCTACATGTACAAGTGCGGCTACATATTACTATAAATGTACTGGATGTACTGCAAGAGGTTCAAGTACATTTTCTTCCGGAGAACCGCTACAACATGATTGGAAAATTTCTTTTAGTCTTGGTGTGGTGACATGGTGGAAATGTGAACGTTGTGGTGAGAAGTCTACAACACCATTCATAATAAATCCGTAATGCGGAATTTAATATAATAACATAAAAAGAAACCTTAATAATATAGTTTTGTATTATTAAGGTTTTTATATTATCTGTTTTATTTATTAGATATAATAATTCTATTTAAAATAATAATATATTTCACCATATTACATTTATATTACATTTTCTAATAATTATTGACCAAAATCCACACAAATGATATAATTGGGTTGAAAATTTATGGATAATAATGGAGGAAAAATGACATATATTACACAAAATATAATAAAAAAGATACTAATAGTTTTAGTAATAGTTGCAATATTGTGTTTATTTGTAATTCCAACGAATAAAGTATATGCTGCATCAACATATACACAAACTCTAAAATCAGGAATAGAAAGTTTTCCTGAGGAATATAAAGCGGTTTTAGAACAAATACAAAAGATTCATCCAAACTGGACATTTGAAGCATATTATACAGGTATTTCATGGGATACATTAGTTTTAAATGAAACAACACACAGAAAAAATAGGGTTATAAAAAGTGCAGAGGCTTCTTGGAAATGTTCTTGTGGAAATCTAGCAAGTGGATATGTTTGTGCATCAAAAGGTATTATAAAATATTACTTAGACCCAAGAAATTTCTTAAATGAAGTAAATGTTTTTCAGTTCTTAGAAATTTCATATAATGAAAAAATACATACAATAGATGGAATAAAAAGTGCAGTAAAAGGAACATTTTTAGATAATACTGTTACATATAAAGTATTTGAAATGAAAGAAGTTCCGATAGAAGATGAAACAATAGAAGTTACAGAAGAACAAGAAAATATAACAGATACAATTGAAAAAACAGTTGATAACATTGTAACAACAGAAGAAACTACAACTGATAATACAACATCAGAGGAAAAGAAAGAAGAAGTAAAAACAGAACTAAAAGAAGTTGAAGTAGAATATACTAAACATTATGCAGAAATAATTTTAGAGGCTGCAAAACAAAGTAATATGAGCCCATATAGTATAGTTACTAAAATAATTCAAGAAGTTGGAACAAAAGGAAGCAGCTCTGTAAGTGGAACATATGAAGGATATAAAGGATATTATAATTTCTACAACTTAGGTGCATATGATTCAGGAAATGCAATAGTAAATGGGTTAAAATATGCAAGAGATAAACAATGGAATAATCAATATGTAGCAATTATTGAAGGTGCAAAAGAGATTGCAAATTCATATACAAATGCAGGACAAAATACAGCATATTTCTATAAATGGGATGTTGTAGGAACAAAGATATTAAGTTCAGGAGAAACACAAAAAGTATCAGGTTCAAATATGTTTTGGCACCAATATATGACAAATGTACAAGATCCGACAAGCCAATCAAAATCATTATACAATACATACGCTAAAAACAATGTATTAGATACAGCATTAAATTTCATAATACCAATTTATGATAATATGCCGGCTAATAGCAATTCATTACCATCAGGCTTAACAACAGATGATGGAGATTTATACTATGTTAACTGTACTGGTGGATTAAGAGTAAGATCAACCCCATCAACATCAGGAACAAAATTAGATACATTATCTAAAAACACAGTTGTAGCAATGATAGAAAGAGAATGTGCAGAAGCAGATGGATATAAATGGGATAAAGTTAGATTAGCAAGTGGAGTAACTGGTTATATTGCGAGTAAGTACTTAACATTTAAAGCAGCAAGTACAGCAACACCAGAACCAGAAAAACCTGAAACACCAGAGCAGCCAGAAACAGATACACCACAACAACCTGAACAAAATGAAATACCAGATGAACCAAAAGAGCCAGAAAACAATGGCGGAGAGATATCAGATAAATTTAAGATAGAAGAAACTAACATAGTTATGGTACCAGGAGTAGAACTTAAAGATATACATGGAAATGCAACAGGTGAACTAAAAACAGGTGCTAAAATACAAATTGATGATAAGGAATATACTGTTGTAGTAAAAGGTGATACAAACGGGGATGGAGAAATAAAAGCTACTGATTATATGAGAATAAAAAATTATATAATGGGTACGGCTGAATTAACTGAGGCACAAATTAAAGCTGCGGATGTTAATGGAGATGGAGAGACAAAAGCTACCGATTATATGAAGATAAAAAATTATATAATGGGGTCATCTAATATAGAAATTTAAGTATATAGCATATAAAGGAGAGAAAAGATGAAAAAAGCGAAGATTATATTAACATTAATGCTAATATTTATTATGGCATTAACTATAAATGTAAATGCTGCGGCAGGTAGTTTTAGTCTGTCAAAACCTTCTGTAACATTAAAAGAAGGGAAAACTACAACTTTTAATATAGAAACTAAAAACTGTGAAGGAAAATTTTCAGTAGTTTCTTCTGATACAACTGTTGCGAAAGTAAGTAGTGCATCTGTTTGGGCGCCAGGAAATGAAGCTACTATAACAATAACTGCATTAAAAGCTGGAACAGCTAAAATTACAGTTACAGCTGTTAATGTAGGAGATACTGATGAAAATGATGTTACAGGGAGTGCAACGATTTCAGTAACAGTAGAACCAGAAAAAACAGATAATGGTAGCTCAGCAAACCAAAATACAAACAGTGGTTCAAACAATGGAACAACAAACAATAATTCAAGCGGAAACAATAGTACAACAAATAACAATTCTAGTTCAAACTCAGGAACAACGAATACAACAAAATCAACAAATGCTTATCTTTCAACATTAGGTGTTAGATTAAATCAAAGTGATGCTACTGAGTTAGGAGTTGGAACAGATGAATATGATTTTAGAGGATTTTCAAAATCTAGTTTATCATATAAAGTAACAGTTCCTTATGAAGTAGAATCATTAAAAGTATCATATAAAGCAGCACATTCGGGTGCAAGTGTAAAAGTAACAGGTAATACTGGGTTTGATGTAGGATCAAGTAATAAAATAACAATAAAAGTTACAGCAGAAGATGGAAAAACAACAAAAACATATACAATAAAAGTTACAAGGCTTGCTGAGGAAGAAGAAAAACCAGGTAATATAATAGATGATAATATAGAAGAATTATTCTTAACATCTTTAAATATAAAAGGAGTTGAACTTTCTCCTGAATTTTCAAAAGATGTATATGCATATACTGCTAAATTATCTAATAATCTTACAGAAGTAGAAGTAAATGCAGTAGCAAATAAAGAAAATGCAAGTATAGAAGTATCTGGAAATACTAATTTAATTATAGGAGAAAATATAATAAATATAGTTGTAAAACAATCAGAAGGTACTTCACAAGCTGTATATCAAATTACTTTAACCAAAGAAGCAACAGCAGTTACAACAATTGGTGAAGAAAATAATTTTATGAGTAGCTTAATAGATAATATTAAAAATTATGTAGTTATTGCAGTAATAGTAGTAGTTTTTGTAATTGCAGCTATAATAACATTAATAGTACTTTTAAGAAAAGAAAATAAAAGATTAAAAGAACAAGAAACAGAAGAAGAATATAATGTATACGAAAATGATGAAAATGAATTTGAAGATAACAAAGTAGAAGAAATAGTAGAAGAACAAGAAATAGAAGAAACAACAAATGAAACAGAAACTAAAAACGAAGGAAGAAGACAAAGAAGAAAAGAAAAAGGAAGACATTCTAAATAAGAGTGCCACCGAGAATGAAAGGTGATTAGTTTTATGTTTGGAGAAATATTTTTTTACGTTGTATCAATAGCTTTGTTTATATTAATGTTTATAAAAATAATGTTAAGAAACGATATAATAAGTTTTGCATCATTAATATTACAAGCAATAGGAATTGCAATTAGATTTATAGCTTTAATTTTTAAATTAGAATTAAACTGGTTCTTTGAAATATTTACATATTTAGTATCAGTAATAATTCCATTTGTATTAATATTTTTAGAATACAAAAAAATTAATTTAACAGATAAAATTTACATATTTTTAGCAAAATGTTTTTTATTAATAAAAGACACTAAAAATGCTAAAAAGATATTAATAGCACTAATAGAGAAAAATGATAAATGTGCAGAAGCTCACAAATTACTAGCAGAGATTTATGAAAAAGAAGGCGGAATTAGAAAAGCAATTGATGAGTATGTTAAAGTTGTAGATTTAGATCAAAATGCTTATGATTCATATTTTAAAATTGCAGTTCTTTTAAGGGAATTAGGAAATAATCAAGATTCATTAGAAATGCTTACAAAATTAGTAAACAAAAAGCCTGATTATTTAGAGGCAAGTATTGCTCTTAGTGAAATGCTTTGCATGAGTGAAAGATATAAAGAAGCAATAAGTGTAATGAATGAAGTAGCAAAATATCATCCAAACAACTATGATGTATATTATAGCATGGGTATGATATATACTTTATTAAATGACTTTTCTACTGCAAAAACTTGTTATGAAAAAGCGGCTATAATAAATTCATTAGAACACAATTCGGACTATAATATAGCTATGATAGAATTAATTTTAGGTGAGTTAGAAGAATCAGAAAAATACTTTACTAGATGTATAGATGATGAAAAATTAAGTCCACTTGCATATTATCAATTAGCTAAAATATATATGATAAGAGGGCATAAAGAAACTGCTATTCAAGCATTAAACATAGCTATTGAGTTAGATAAGAAAATGTATAAAAAAGCAGTTGAAGATAGAGTATTTATTCCAATAAAAGGTTATATAGATTATCCTAATATTGACGAAGATGAAGAAAAAATTGAAGAAGAAATAGAAAAATCTATTGAAAAAGAAGAAATAGTAAGAAAACATTTAGAAGATATTTACGATTTGGTTGGTCAACTAAATTACAAAGAATTAGGAAATAAATATAGTAATGTAAAGGATATATTTGAGGATAGACAAAGAGATTAAGTAATAATAAAACTATCTTATAATATAATAGAATTAAAGGAGAAGTAGACAAATGACAATTATACAATCAATTATTTTAGGTATAGTGCAAGGATTAACAGAATTTTTACCAGTATCAAGTTCAGGACATTTAAATGTATTTCCTTGGATTTTTAACTGGGAAATGTTATCAGATGGAATGGATGTGGCATTACATATAGGAACATTATTAGCATTAATAATATTCTTCTTTAAAGATTGGCTTGTATTAATAAAAGCAGGATACAAAAAAGTAGTCAAAAAAGAGGATTCAAATGAAGGAAGAATATTCTGGTACTTAATAGCAGCTACAATACCAGCTGGAATATTAAGTATAATATTAGATAAAATATCAGACAATATAATTGGCGATGATATAAACCTAAATATGGTAATAATTGCAATAACATTAATTGTAATGGGTGTCATACTATATATAGTAGATAAAAAATCAAAATCAGAAGTAAATTATGAAAAAATATCATTAAAACAATCTATTTTAGTAGGTGCATCACAAGCAATAGCAGCAGCATTTCCAGGAGTTTCTCGTAGTGGAATTACAATGACAATAGCAAGAGCTTTAAAAATAGATAGAGAAAGTGCAGCAAAATTCTCATTCTTGCTTGCAACACCAATAACAGCAGCAGCAGTAATATTTGATATGAGTAACTTTGTATTCGATTTAGCATTAGTATTAGGAATTTTAGCAAGTTTTTTAGTAGGTGTTGTAGTAATAAAATTCTTATTAAACTACCTAAAAAAAGGAAGTTTCAAAGTTTTTGCAATATATAGAATAATATTTGGTATAATAATTCTAGGAATATATTTCCTAAGATAATATTTCAAAAATATTGAAAAAATATATAAAATGTGATATAATAATATTAATTAAATAGATATTAATTTTCCCTGCATAGTACGTGTAGACTGAAATTTTAGAACCTACAAGTTTTTAAACGGAAGCTGAAACTCTGAATGTGGCGTGTATGCTTACACATATAGTAGTAAGAAACCCAGGAACATTTAGGAAGCATCCACCTGTGTGAGTACAGGTCCTATAAAATTTCTTTAGCATTACGGCTAAGGCGGGGTTTTAATTTGCTTTTTAACATAGAAAAATAACACAAAAATATTGACACTTTAATATATTTGTGTTAATATATTTATTGTCGATTACGACATGCGGATGTGGCGGAACTGGCAGACGCGCTGGTCTTAGGAACCAGTGTCAACGACGTGCAGGTTCGATTCCTGTCATCCGCACCAGAGTAAGAAAACAGAGGTCTTAAAACCTCTGTTTTTTTGGCGTTTTTTATACAAAATAGAGCAGCAAGGGGTGTAGTAGAAAAGGTGACTTCTAAAAAAGTGTAAACAAAAAATATATTATATACATATTAAGAAGAATTTACATAAGTTGCAAAAATAATAAAATAATGTTATAATTATTTTATTATTTTTTTGAAAGGAGAGTTTTTATATGTGGAAAAACTCAAAAGACTTGTTTGACCACGCTCTTCGGGAGCTTCAAGTAGCAGTTAAAGAAAAAAAGGTACAAGTTGAGATTATTTTAAGCGAGGCATTTCCTAACGATACTAACAAAGTAAGAGAATATTGCGATAGGTTTGAATTGAAGAAAATTACAGAATCAATAAGAGAGCAATTCAAGAATTACGATGTTAGGAGCGTAGTAGAATCAAAAGGACATTTGAAATGTATTATAACATTTCAAAAAGGTCCTTGTGTAAGGGCTTATCCGCTTGTATGGACATTGACACTGCGAGAGAAGTAATTTTATAAAAAGAGCAATTATGTATAAATATATGTAATTGCTCTTTTTATTTTTACTAAAAAACATAGTGTGTTACACCTTGAAAAGTATATATAAGGGCAAAGAATGAGAGTATTGCTACTTGTTTTTTTTATACAATATATGGTAAAATATTAAAGAAATAAAACAAAAGAGGGGAATTAATATGTTAGTAAGTGAAGTTAAAAGAATAGGAAAAGTTGGAAAAAAATTATTAGAAAACAAAAATGCAGAACAGATTATTGAAGCAATAATTGAAAAGCCATTACAAAAAGTATGCAAAGATTGCAAGAATAAAAATATTGAAACAGTAATGAGTAGTGCAAATAGGAAGAACTTATTAAAAAAGAAACAAGTAAGAGTAAAACGAGCAGATTACAAAGAAAAAGAAAAGAAAAATATATTACAAACTTTCTTAGAAGCTGGAAAAGGTTGTGCTTGGCTTATGATAAACTACAACACTTTATCAGATGAAAATAGAAAAATATTCTTTGATTTAGAAAAAGAATATGGAGAAGATACTATTTGGTTTGCAAAATCAAGTTATATAGAATTTTTAAATTTATTTAGAAAACCTTTAAAACTAAAAGAAAAAGTTGAAACATTTGATGATAAATATGCAGAACAATTTAAAGAAAGACAATTACTAATGATGTATAACAACAAATATCCAAGAAGATGTATATTTATAAGAATGCCGATAGAAAAAGATACAAAAGTAGAAGATGTAGAAAAATATTTTGATGAAATAATCAGTAAATTAGTAAAACAATAAAGAGGAATATTAATGAAAAAGAATGAAGAATATATAGTTGATATAATTGATAATGGCTATGAAGGAGAAGGGATTGCAAAAATAGATAATTTTACAATATTCATACCAGGTGCCATAAAAGGAGAAAAAGTAAAAGTTGTAATAGTAAAAGTTACATCTTCTTTTGCGTATGGAAAAATATTAGAAATATTAGAAAAATCAACAGATAGAGTAGCTGATGTAGATTGTAGTACATATAAAAGGTGTGGTGGATGTAATCTAAGACATATTAATTATGCTAAAATATTAGAATTAAAGAAAAATACAGTTCAGAATTTAGTAAATAAAACTTTAAAAGAAAAGATAGAAGTTAAAGATACTATTGGTATGGATAATCCTTTTAATTATAGAAACAAAGCACAATATCCAGTAGGATTAGATAAACAAGGTTATCCAGTAATAGGTGTATTTGCAAATAGAACACATGAAGTAATTGAAATAAAAGAATGTATGATACAAAATAAAGAATCAGAAAAAATTGCAAAATATATATGTGAATTTGCAAAAGAAAATAACATATCTGTATATAATGAAGAAACAAGAAAAGGATTATTAAGACATATTGTAATAAAGGTCGGTATAAAAACCAATGAAATAATGTGCGTATTAGTTTTAAATGGTAGAGAAATTAATAACGAAGATAAACTTGTAAAAGAGTTAACACAAAAGTTTCAAAATATAAAAACAGTTGTTAAAAATATTAATATGCAAAATACAAATGTAATATTAGGAAAAGAAAATATTAATATTTATGGTGATGGATATATTTATGATAAATTAGGAGATTATACTTTTAAAATTTCACCACTTTCATTTTATCAAATAAATCCTATTCAAACAGAAAAACTATATAATTTAGCATTAGAAAAGGCTAAATTAACAGGAAAAGAAATACTATTTGACCTATACTGTGGAATAGGCACAATAGGAATATTTATGGCAAATAATGCAAAAGAAGTTTATGGAATAGAGATAGTAGAACAAGCAATAGAAGATGCAAAAGAAAACTGTAAGATAAATAATATTACAAATGCTAAATATTATGCAGGAGATACAGAACAGTTACTTACAGACTTGATAGAAAAACAAGGAATTATACCAGATGTAGTTGTTGTAGATCCACCAAGAAAAGGTTTAGATAGAACTACAATAGAAAATATAAAGAATATTAATGCTAAAAAAGTAATATATATAAGTTGTAATCCAGCAACACTTGTAAGAGATTTATCATATTTAGAAGATAAATATGAAATAAAAGAAATTCAACCAGTTGATATGTTTCCATTTACAAGTCATGTGGAAAATATTGCTGTTTTAAATTTAAAATAATAATAATAATAATAAACATATTAACAAACAAAACAAAAGTTTGATAAAATACCAACTAAGAGATGAGTTGGTATTTTTTTTACAAATAAGAATAATAAAAATTTTAAAAGGAGAAAAAGTAATATGTCTGATAATAATAAATTAGAAACAATTTTAAATCTTTTTGAAGGAAAACAAATAAGAAGTGTATGGGATACAGAAATAGAAGAATATTATTTTAGTGTTGTAGATGTTATTAAAGCATTAACTGATAGTATTGATTCAAGTGATTATTGGTATAAATTAAAAAAGAGAATGACAGAAGAAGAAAAAAGTGAGATATCGACAAAATGTCGACAACTGAAATTAAAAGCAAAAGATGGAAAAAGTTATTTAACAGACACATTAGATACAAAAGGAATTTTAAGATTAATTGAATCTGTACCAAGTGAGAAAGCAGAACCATTTAAGTTATGGTTAGCTCAAATGGGAAGAGAAAGAATTGATGAAGTTTTTGATCCTGAAATTGCAATTAAAAGAGCAATAGACTATTATAGAAATCGTGGGTATTCAGATAAATGGATAGAAGCAAGATTAAAAGGAATATTAGATAGAAATAAATTAACAGATATATGGAAGGAAAACGGAATTAAAGATGGTTATGAATTTGCAGTTCTAACAAATGAAATTTATCAAGCGTGGTCTGGAATGAAAGCCGCAGAATATAAAGAGCATAAAAATATTAGAAAAGAATCTCTAAGAGATAATATGTCTGATATAGAAGTAGCACTTACAGATTTAGGCGAAATAGCCACAAGAGAGCTTGCTAGAAAACATAAACCTTATGGATTAAAAGCAAATAAAAAAGTTGCAAAAGCTGGAGGAGAAGTTGCAAAGACAGCACGAGATGATTTAGAAAGGAAGTTGGGAGAAACGATAATAAGCAAAGATAATGCTTTGAATTATAAATATATTGAACAGAAAGTTCTAAATTAAATTTATAAGCCAAAAAATTTTAAAAAATTGACTTATAAAAAATATATAAATATGATATAAAATTTATAGGTAAAAAAAATATACCAGATAAAATGAATGAGTAGTAATACTTGTTCATTTTATTTTTTAGTTATATAAATTTTAATTAAGAAATAATATGATATTGTATCAAATAACAAATTTTAATATATTGAAAAAATACATTAAGTATGATATAAAAAAGAAGAAATATTTAATAGAGATATTTAAAAAACAAATTTAAGGAGGGCTTTTATGCCAGCAAAAAGAAAAGGTAATAGAAAAAATAGAAAGATTAAATTTAGTGAGTTAAATTATGTTGAAAAAAATTATATGAGAAAAGGAAAAGCGGTAATTCCTGTAAAACTTGAAAAGATATCAGATTTATATATGAAACATGATTACAAACAAATGGAGCTTTCAGATAGTGTATGTGATTACATAGAAGAAATAGCATATATGGTTCCAATTAATACTGATATAGTTATAGAAATTCATTGTCCAGAGATAGATGAAGAATTACAAACTAAAATTAAAAAGAATATTAAAAATAACTATGGGATGGAAATTGATGATAATGAATATGATTTATCAGTAAATAACAAAAGAGCATGGTGGTTTGCAATTGTTGGAATGCTACTACTTATATTTAACATATTAACAGAACATATAAGTTCAATATTTTCTAATTTCATAAGCGTAGTTTGGTGGGTAGCAATTTGGGATATGATTGAGATTTTAGTTATAGGAAATCAAGAAATAAAATGGAAAAGATTAAATAATCAACAGTTGTATGATAGCACAGTAGAATTTGTTTTTGATGATAAAGAAAATAAAGAAGAAAAAGAGAAAGAAGAAGAGAAAGTTTAGAAAAGTAGGAGAAAGATTATGAAAATAGGAATTGATTTAGATGGTGTAGTTATAGATAGTGAGACAACATTTAGAACATATGAAGAAATATATGATATAGATATTTTAAAAGGAAAAAATTTAGCAGATAGAGAAGAGCCTAAACTTCAAGCTAGATATAATTGGACAGAAGAACAAAAGAAAGAATTTATAGAGAAATATTTTTTGAAAGTATCAAGAGAAAGTAATCTAATGTCAGGATTTATAGCTGTATATAATCTTTTAAAAGAGCAAGGTCATGAGTTTGTAGTTATTACAGCAAGAGGTGGATTTCTAAAAGAAATGAAAGATGATGCAATTAGATTATTGGATGAAAATAACATAAAATTTGATAAATATTATTGGCACATTAAAGATAAGCTAGAAGTTTGTAAAAATGAAAATGTAGATATAATGATTGATGACGATTGGAAAATTATAAAAAATTTAGCTGATAATGGGGTAAAAACACTATATTTTAGAGATACAAATTTAAAAATATTAGAAGAAAGTGAATATATTAAAGAAGTTAACAACTGGGGAGATATATATAGGACTATAAAAGAAATGGAGTAAAATATTATGGAATATTTTGATGTCTTAAATGAGAATGGAGAATTTACAGGAAAGGTAGAAACAAGAGAAGAATGTCATAAAAAAGGTCTATGGCATAGAGCGAATTACTGCTTTATATTCAATTCAAAAGGAGAAGTTTTACTACAAAAAAGAAGTGCAACTAAAAAATTATGGCCTAATTTATGGGATATTACAGCTGGTGGACATGTATTAGCAGGAGAATTTGGAATACAGGCTTTAATAAGAGAAATAAAAGAGGAATTAGGAATTGAAATTGAAGAAAGTGAAATAAAATACTTAGTTGGTTCAACATCTTGTAATATAAAAGGTGATGTAATAAATAAACATTTTAATGAATGTTACATAGTTACAAAAGATATAGATATTTCAAAGATAAAACTACAAAAAGAGGAAGTTGCAGACATTAAATGGTTTAGTAAAGGAGAAATACTAAATAAAATAGATAATAATTATGAAGGTCTTACTGATAAAACTGGTCCATGGAATTTCCTTAAAAGATATTACGAAAGTTTTTAAATTAATATTTGAGAAATATTATAAAATCCTAAAATAGAGAAGAATAAATAACAACAAGCAACAGAAGCGGTTGGTGTAAAGCCAGTCGCTTTATATAATTGATAATAACTAACACTAAAATTAAAAATTTCACTAACAATAATTGCTAAAAGATAACCGGTTATTCCAAGTGTTGGTAATGAAAAATATAAAATACTAATAGTTAATATTAAGTCTATAATATTACAAGTCATAACACTAAATTGTTTATTTAATCCCTTTAACATACTGTCTAGCACATTATCTGTATAGATAAATAAAATAATTGGGGAAAGTGTTTTAATATATTTAGAACACTCTAAATTTTTAAAAACTAAAAGGCTTATTCTATCAGCAAAGAAAAAGAATATTATACAAAATGAAATAGAAAATATGGAAGTTACATTAAGTACTTTTTTACAAACTGCAACTATTCTCTTTTTATATTGTTTAGCAGCTAGACTTGTAAATTCAGGAACAAGTAAATTACTAAAAGACATTATAAACACAGTTGGAAAAGTAAGGACTGCCATAGACATTCCATTAATTTTTCCATACTCTGATAATGCCATAGTATATGTTAATCCAAATAACATTAGACGAGAAGGAATAATAAACTGTTTTAAAGTAGACAAGCCAGAACGAATGCAAGAAGTAGCAGATACAGGAAAAGCAATTTTAAAGATATTTCTTTTAAAAGTAATTCCTAAAATTGCTCTTCTGGTATATTTAAAACTATCCTTTTTATATAAAATAAATATTAAAATAAAAGAACAAATTTCAGAAATAACATCTGCTAAGATTAAGCAAACACATACAGATTCTACACTCTTATTAGCATAAAAATTTAGTAAAACAATAGTTACAATAATTTTAATAAATAATTCAAAAGATTGTGAAATTGCAGTTTTATATCCTTTTCTAACAGCAGTAAAATATCCGTTTAATACACTAGAAATACTAATAAAAGGAAGTCCAACTGCAATTAAAAGAACAGGTTTAGAAGATATAACAGATTTTAGCCAGATACTAGAAATTGTATTAGAAAATATTAAAACAATAAAACCACATCCTAACCCTAAAAGTAGTGAAAACAATATACAGCTTTTTACTGCTTTTAAGCCGGTTAACAAAATTACTATTAGCAAACTGCTCAGATACAATACAAGTACAAGAAAGACCTATACCAGATGTAGTAATAGTAACGAAAAATAAGTATACAGACATAACTAAACTAAAAGTACCAACAGCCTCTGAACCAATTTTATTAGAAACATATAAACTAAATATCATACTAATGCTTCGCATAATAATAGCTGTTAAAGTTAAAATGATACCATTAATAAAAAAGATTTTTGTTCGTTTCAAATTATCACCATTAAATAAATATGATTATTTAATTTAAATTAGTATGTTTTAAATTAAAATACTTGAAATAGCTATTAAATAATAGTATTATGATAAAAGAAATGGAGGTATCTTATGGAATTAATATATAAAGTAATAGACGAAGATATAGGAGAAAAAGCCTTTGAATCTCAAAATCCAAGAGTAAGACTCGGAGCAAGAGGAATTGTAATAAGAGAAGATGGAAAAATAGCAGTATTTAATAAATCAAATAAAAACGAATATAAACTACCTGGTGGGGGAATAGAAGAAAACGAAAATCCAGAAATGGCATTTAAAAGAGAAGTGTTAGAAGAAACTGGTTGTGAAACAGAAATAATAGAAACTTTGGGAACAATTGAAGAGCATAGAACACAAGGAAATTTCAAGCAAATTTCTTACGTATTTGTTGGAAAAGTATTAAAAGATACAAATGAACTACATGTTACTGAAAAAGAGAAAGATGAGGGAGCAAAGCTGATTTGGGAAACTCCTGAAAATGCACTAAAATTAATAACAGATTGTTTTAATAATTTGATAGCATCCAAATATGAATCAGTTTATCATACAAAATTTATGGTATATAGAGATAGAAAGATTTTAGAAAGATATATAGAATTAAATAAGGTGAGAAATGTTTAAAAAGATATACATAGAAATAACAAATATATGTAATTTAAAATGTAAATTTTGTCCTGAAACAAACAGAAAAAAAGAGTTTATGAATGTAGGAAATTTTGAAGAAGTTATTAAAAAAGTTCATAAACATACAAATCTAGTATGCTTACATGTTAAGGGAGAACCACTTTTACATCCTAATTTAGAATGTATTTTAAAAATATTAGAAAAATATAATTTGAAAGCAAACATAACTACTAATGGTACATTAATGAAAGAAAAGTTAGAAATATTAAAATACTCAAAAGCGGTTAGACAGATTAATTTTTCAATACATAGCATAATGCAAAATGATAAATTGAATAAACAGTATTTACAAGATGTTTTTGATAGTGTAGAACAATTAAATAATATAATTGTTTCATATAGGTTATGGAATTTGCAAACTATTAAAGAAAATGATATTAATAATGAAATAATAGAAGAAATAGAAAAATATTATAATATACAAAATTTGAAACAAGAGTTAATGCAAAATGAATTTATAAAGGTAAAAGAAAATGTATTTATTAATCAAGACACAGAATTTGTATGGCCTAATATAGATAATGAGAATATAATAGAAAAAGGAAGATGTTTAGCTTTAAAAGAACAAACAGCTATACTTGTAGATGGAACCATTGTACCTTGCTGTTTAGATAATAATGGGGACATACCATTGGGAAATATATTACAAGAAAGTTTAGAAAATATACTAAATAAATCCAAGACTTTGAGTATAAAAAAGAATTTTGAAAATGGAATAATAACTTGTAATCTTTGTAAAACTTGTGGATTTTTAAAAAGGTTAGAAGATAAGAGAAAATAAATTTTGAAAAGAAGAACTTTTTATGTGTATTTTTCGAGATTATACATAAAATAGTTATATGGTGTAAAAATGAAAGAAAATAATATTAATTTTAAAATAAAGAAAGATAAAACTTATATTACATATACTATACTTTTTTGTGTTATAAGTTTTTTGGTTTTTGGTGTATTTGTAATTTATAATAAAAGCTTTGTTTGGGAAGACGACGGAATAAAGCAACATTTTACAATATTATATGATTTTAATCAGATAGTAAGGAATATGTTTGAAGATGGAATACCAATGCTATCTTGGAACATGGGATTAGGCTTAGATGTAATAGGTCAATATTCATATTATGTAATAGGAGATCCATTTGCATATATAAGTTTATTATTCCCTATGAATAGGATAGAATTGGCATATAACTTTCTAGTTTTACTTAGAATATATAGTGTTGGATTAGCTTTTATTGCATATTGTAAATATACTAAAAAAGAAAAGTTTAATACTATTTTGGGTGCAATTATTTATGCTTTTTGTGGGTTTATTCTATATGCAGGAGTTAGACATCCTTACTTTACTAATGCAGCAATATTCTTACCCTTAACTTTACTTGGAATAGAAAAATTATTAAAAGAAAATAAAAAGGTATTTTTAACATTTGTTATATTTTTATCAGCATTAAGTAACTATTATTTCTTTTATATGATAACAGTAATAAGTGTTATTTATGGAGTTATAAAATATATATTTGAATATAATGAAGGTATAAAAATATTTTTTAAGAAAATAGGTAGTGCAGTATTATGCTATGCTATTGGAGTATTAATAGCTGGAATTATAATTCTTCCAACTATATATGCTTTTATAAATTCTGCAAGGACAGAATCGTTGCAAGTATCAAGTTATATTTCAGGATTTTATAAATTCTTTTTTATGGGAATTGTAAGCATGAGGCACAAAAACTGGACATCCATTGGGATTTCTTCTATTATAATATTGATGCTTCCAATTTTATTTACTAAATTAAAAAACAAAGAGGTAAGAAGTTATTTAGCACTTTTTATAATAACAACAATTATGTTGTTATTGCCACAAGTAGCTTCTATGATGAATGGATTTTCATTTCCAAGTAATAGATGGGTGTTTGCATATTGCTTTATATTAGCATATATCTTAACACTATGTTTTGATACAAAACTTAAATATACTAAAAAACAGAAAATTATAATGTTTGTAACTTTAATAGGATATAGCATAATAGGAGCATTTTTAACAAGATTAAATATAAGAAAATATCTAGATTACTATGCAATAGGAGCAATAGCATATTTGATTTTTGGAATGTTATGGTTTGATTATAAAAAAGAAAAGAGTATAAAAGTTGCCCAAAATGTGATTATGACAATAGTAATTTTCAACATATTTGTAAATTCAGCTTATTTATATTTCCCACAGGCAAAAGGATATGTTGAAGAATTTATACAAAGTGGAACAGTTGAAAAGAATTGTGCTAGTGTAAATGGAAATATAGGAAATTTCAAAGAAGCGGTAGAATATATAAAAGCAAATGATAATAGTTTTTATAGAATAACTAAAAAAGATACAACATACGAAAATTTATCTATAATATATGAATATAATCCAATACAGCTATATTTTTCATTAGGAAATAAAAATGTATACAGCCTTTCTCGTTGTTTAGAAGATAATTGCTATACACATACAAGATGTGTTAATAGTGGAGATAGAAGAACTAAATTTACTACATTGCTTTCAAATAAATATTTTGTGTGTGATAGAGAAGATTCAAGACATGTCCCTTATGGCTATACTTTGTATCATGAAATAGAAGACACATTAATCTATATAAATGAAAATCATTTACCAGTAGGAGTAGTATATAACAGCTATATTACAAAAGAACAATTTGAGAGTTTGAGTCCGTTAGAAAGAGAAGACTCACTTATTACAACAGCAATGGTTGAAGATAAGAATAATGTAAATGTTAAGAATAGTAATATAAAAATAGAGAAGCCTATAAGTTTAGGTTATAAAGTAAAAGATAATAAAATAACTGATAATACAATAAAAATTACAAAAGATAATGAAAGTATAGAGTTAATAATAGATAATATTCCAGAAAATTATGAAATATATTTGAGTATAAAAAATCTTGAATTTGATTCCGAAAACGAAAGAACAGATTTTAAAATAACTGCAAAAATAGAAGGTATTACAAATTTTGAAGAGGTAAAAGATTTTATTTCATCTGCGTACTACATGTATAATCCTGATTTTTTAATGAATTTAGGCATCACAAAAAAGAATCAAGATAATAGCCTGAAATTAATTTTTAATAAAAAAGGAACTTATACCTTTGATAATTTACAAATACTTGCTGTATCAATGGAAAAATATGAAGAAAAGATAAATAGTTTAAGCATGAATGTATTGCAAGATATTAGTTATGGAGACAACTATATTAGTGGCAAAATAAACAGTGATAGTAATGGAATATTACAAATAACCACTTCATATTCTGATGGCTGGAAAGCATATATCGATGGAAAAGAAACAGAGGTATTTAAAGTAAATGAAGCTTTTATTGGAATAAATGTAGAAGAGGGAGAACATACTGTTGAGTTCAAGTACGAAACTCCATTTTTACATCTAGGAGCAGTATTTTCAATAATTGGAATATTAGGATTTATTGTAATAATTTTTATAGATAAAAAGAAGAATAACATCTAACTAGATGTTATTTTTTCATAATTAATCAAAGAACATCATATGTTTAATAAGGGGATATTAATTATGAAATTTTTTACAATTAAAAGAAAACATATTATAACAAGTATTGCAATATTTGTTTTTAGTATAATAGTATTTAATATTTCAACTGTTTTTGGTATGCAACACTACTATAATGTAGATTTTTCAACAGGTTTAGTAACAGCAACAGTTTTGAATGTTAGGAGTGGACCAGGTACAAAATATAAAGTTGTAGCAACTGTTAAGAAAAATGAATATATTAGAGTTTTTGCAGGTGTGGGAGATTGGTATATTGTCCAAGTGGAAGGAGATTACGTTGGAGCAGTTAGTAAAAAATATGTAAAAGCAATTTATCCAGGATCTTCTAACAATAATTCTAATGGAAGCGGCATGGGTGGAACATCTAATACTTCAAATATGACAAGTGATGAGAAAGAGGTATTTGATTTAATAAATAAACAAAGAATAGCTAATGGTTTATCTGAGTTAAAAGTAGATAGTGAGGTTCAAAGGGTGGCAAAAATAAAAGCACAAGATATGGTAAATAGTGGATATTTTGCTCACAATTCACCAACTTATGGAACACCTTTTGAAATGCTACAAAGTTTTAAAGTATCATATAGAACAGCAGGAGAAAATATTGCTGGAAATTCTTCTAATAGTGGAGCAGTAAATGCTTGGATGAATTCATCAGGACATAAAGCAAATATTTTAAATAGTAGTTTTACACACACTGGAATAGGTGTTGTAACTAGTCCTAAATATGGAAAGATTTATGTTCAAATGTTTATAGGGAAATAACTAAAAAGAACACAGAAATTTCTGTGTTCCTTTTAGTGTTTAAATCATAATTTTTCTACAATTTTTAATCTAAGACCGTTAATTGTAAACTTACTGATAGAAGCACTAATTTCATCTCCATATTGTAATTGATAAAATTGTGAATCAACGATTCCTACATACTTATTATCAACAAGTACATAATAGCCTAGATTATCTCCAACCGAACCAAAAACTTTGCACGTAACAATATCATCTATATTGAAGACATCTTGTGCAATTTTAAAACTATCAACAACGGAAAGATCAAAGCAGTTAATTTCTGGTTGAAACCGTGTAATTGTAACTTGAATCACATTACCTTTTTTAAAACCGACATCCTCAGCATTCTTAAATATGGTACGGGAATAATCAACATGACTAGCTTTTCCTAAAATTCCAGCACCTATATCAAAAAATGCAGATGATTGTGAAAAACTGGTTATTGTAGCAAACTTAATTTTAGTAGTTTGCTTTAATACTTCAAGAGCTTCTAACATGATTTCTTTTCTAGAAAGAATAATGTTATTATTATCATATTTGATAATCCTTGCTTGAATAGTTTTTCCAACTAAGCTAATAAATCCAAAAGAAAATTTTCCGTTATCTTTATAAATTGGATAAATAGTGGAATTCTCAAATGGCATAATACCAGTAAAGTTTCCTCCTAAGTCAACTTCGAAAAAATTCTCCTTTGAGTTTAACCTAGTTATTCTTCCTGTAATGTTGATTTGTCTCTTAAAACAATTTACAAGTTTCCGATGGTTGATTTGTGAATCTATTTGGTACATAGATTCTGGCAAAAAAAGTTGTTTTAACATTTAATGATTTAAACCTCCTTATGTTTTTTCTACAAGTTGTAGTTATATAATTATATCATAAATTACGAATAAACGCAAGTTTTATGTAAAGCAAAAGTAAAATCCCCCAGCAAATCGCAAGGGGGATGTTTTACTATCTATTGTTATTTTGGTTGTTGTTATTATTTTGATTATTTCTATTATTATTGTTATTATTGTTGTTGTTATTCTTATTGTTGTTATTATTTCTGTTTTCCATAATAGCACCTCCAAAAAAAGATTTATAATAATATTATTATCAAAAATAAAAAAAATATTCTTATTAATAAAACAAAAAAAGAACTTAAAAAAGTTCTTTTAAATAAGTTTTATAAGATATAAAACGATTAAATGCAATGGATAAAAAATATATAGAAAATATTTTATATTTTTACCTTTTTTTCCATTATACAAATTAATGGGTATTAATGATAAAGTACAGAATAAGAAAATTAGCAAATATTCTGTTCTTAAAGTTTTAGCAAAATAGTATATGTAATTTATAAAAGTAGTGAATGCAAAAAACATATTCATATATGATTTTTGTTTTTTTAAAATATAAAAAATAAATATAATTGCTATTCCGAACCAACCATAATCAAAGTGTAAAAATTGTGCTACAACTGAACATAGTATAACAAATATAAAACCAATATACTTATTTTTTACTTTATCATATAAAGTTAATGATAATAATCCTAATGCTAATGTAAATAAAATGTTTAAGGAAAAATCATTAGATGGAAATAATAGCATAAATGGTATTTGAGAAATTATTGCAAAAATCAATAATCTAAAAAAGTATTTTTTTAGATTACTTGTATGCAAGTAACCTTCTGTAATTAAAAAAGCGAAAATAGGGAATGCTAAACGCCCTATATAATTCATAAATGAAAATTCACCAAATATTAAATAACCAGAGTGATCTATTAACATGGTTATTACTGCAATAATTTTTAAAACAAAACTTGACATATTACTTCCTCCGCAAATGTAATATATCATAAAAAAAGCTATAAGTAAATTACTTATAGCTTTTTATTTTCAACTTGTTTACGTTTATAAATGCTACAAATTTCGCAGTCTTCGCATATTTTTACTTTTTCTCCAAAGATTAACTTTAATGTATTTATAAATTCATCATAATAATTGTCTACGAGATGAATTGTAATTGATTTTGGAATTAAGTTTAGTAAAGTGTTTAATGCTAAATCATTTGAAGAAAAAGAAATGTCTGAAATATATTTTGCCTTTCGTAAATTATCGTTGTATGATATTACATTATGATTATCATCTGTTATAATAGATATTTTATCTTTATATATTAAATGTACGTGTTCAGTTTTAGAATTTTCTGCTTCTGATTTTATATACAATTTTAAAATATTTACAAATTCTATATATTCTTTATCTATTAAAAATTTATTTACAGCCATATCGATTTGAGTATTTAAAAATGTAACGTAACTATTTAATTTAAAATTAATAAATCCTTGTAGGTGAATAGAGTGTGAAGATAGGATGGATTTATAAATTTCATTATTAATATGATCATAACGTTGTTTTGAAATTTTTTCTTCTTCTAATAAGTTAAGAGTATTTTCTAAAATTTTCTTTTTTTCATATGAATTAAAATAGAAGTAATTTAATGATATATTGCTATATATTATTTGTTCTTCACAATATTCTATTATAGATTTGGTTATTGAATTAGAAATATAATTAGTGAATTTAGTATAATCATTTCCTTTGTGATGAATAATAATATTGTTGAAGTGATTAAATTTCTTTATGCTTATATAAGTATTTTCTAAATTTATATTTTCGAAACTTTTTTGTAAATAATTTATTATATCTTGATTATTAGTTTTTATACATAATGATTTCATGAAACAGAAAAAGCCTCCTCTTAAATAATATTATCTACTAAAAAGTTTTTAGATATACATTATTTTATTCGAGGAAACTTTTTTGTGTTAATAATTCTATTAATAATAAATCATATAATTTATGTCAGGGAATATAGGATCTTTTTTGTTTACATCTCTTAAAAATTTCTCATCAATTTCATTATTTTTTAATTGGTAATATAATTTTGTAAATCTTCCTATATGGTCTTTAATTCTTTTTTTAGCGTAATCAACCATTGTTCCGTTTGTTATAATAAATAACCAGTCACTACTTTGTGCTAAAAGTAATTCTCTTGCACATTGATTTAAAGCTAAATGTTTTAATTCATCTTGTTCATTAGGGAATAGATGTGCAAGTTCTACCATTCTATCGCCAGCTTTGTGTAAATGCCTATGTGCATAATCATTTGTATCATTTAACCATACTCCGTTATATCCATTAGCGCCCCAACTAGAACGACAAATTGAACTTTCTTGCATTTCTGGATATTTATCGAGATATTCACTAGGTGTAATAAATGAAAAATCACATTTATCATAATATACCTTTTTAAATAAAGTATAAAGCCATAATGGACCTTCATACCACCAATGTCCATATAGCTCTGCGTCATAAGGACATAATATAATAGGAGGTTTATCCATATACTGAGCAACATTATTTATTTGCATTTGTCTTGAATCAAAGAAATGCCCAGCTTGTTTATATACTGAATCTAATGCCCATTGTGGGTCATAATAATCTTTTTCACAATCTTTACCAGTAATTCTGTAATATTTTATACCGGTTGGAACTCTTGCACCATTTGAAGCTATGTAGGGTTTAATATATTCATAATCTGTATCATAACCAATATCACGATAAAATTCTCTATAATTATAATCACCAGGGTAACCATTAATTGAACTCCAAACTTGACGAGAAGATTCTAAATCTCTACCAAATGCTACAACACCTTGCGGAGAAACTATTGGTGAACAAGTTCCATAAATAGGAGTAGGATTTGCATATAAAATACCATGTGTTTCTGTTATTACGTATTCAATTCCAAATTCTTTTAAATATTTATCAGCTTCTGGTACATAACCACATTCAGGAAGCCAAATTCCACGAGGTTTTCTTCCAAAATATTTTTCATATGTTTGAACACCAACAGCAATTTGAGCTTTAACAGTGTTTTCATTAACAAATAATATAGGGAAGAAACCATGTGTTGCACCACAAGTTATAATTTCTAATACACCAATATCTTGAAAATGTTTAAAACCTTGTATAATGTTGCAGTTATATACATCTCTAAATATATGCAAATCATTTGAATATCTATTCAAATAATATTTTGATAATTTATTTAATCTTTCATCATAAGTTGTACGTTTTAATTCTTTTTCACAAAGTTCGATATGTGTTTCTAAATATTTTATATATCTTTCTTGTAATAATTTATTATCAAGCATAGAAAGAAGAGGAGGTGTCATAGACATAGTAATTCTAAAATCTACTTTTTCTTCCTCTAATTTCTTGAAATTTATTAATAATGGTATATATGTTTCAGATATTGCTTCAAATAACCATTGTTCTTCTAAATAATCTTCGCTTTCTGGGTGATGAACAAAAGGTAAGTGAGCGTGTAATACGAAGCTAACATAGCCGTTTACTTTTTTCATTTATTACTCCTTTAAATATAATAGCGGGTTAAGATATAGCCCGCCAAAATGTTTTAATTATCTCCAAGATGAAGAAGAAGGGTTACTGATAACATTTTCTTCTATTTCATCTTTATAGAATGTTTTATAAAAATCATATACATTATATATTTTATTAATTCCAATTAAGTGTAATGTGCTAATATCTTTTGTAGATACTTGATTTGTTTTTATGTTTTTAAATCTAATTTTATCTGGTAACTCATCTAATAAAATATGGTCATTAGGAAATTCAATTTCATTAGAAGAAGATACATATATATAATCTGTATTTAAATTTTCCTCATATTTAATTGTCCTACGTATAAGTTCCACTCTATATTCACAATTCGTATCACTAACATTAATGTACCAACTATTTGCGTAATCATTTATTTCCACCTCAAAATTATAATCTTTTGTTAAATTATATATCTTTAATACAGGTTTTGTATTATTAAAGAAATTTTCTCCATATTGTTTTATATAATTTTCTCTATCGTAATCAGATATATCCCAGTAAACAAAAAGTATAGTAGGGGTCTGATATAATATTTTAACTATTGTTTCATTGTATCTATATGGTAAATCGTAATATTCTGCAACAATGTTTTCTTCTAATTTTTTACTACTTGATTTCTTTTTAGTAGTAGATTTTTTAGTAGCTTTTTCTTTAACTTCTTTTTTATCTACTTTTTTGGTAATTTCTTTTTTAGACGATTTAGTAGATTTTGAAGTTGCTGCTTTCTTTTTTGTAGTAGTTGTAGTTTTTTTAGTACTAGGTTTTTTCTTATTTAATTCTTCTTTTTCACTGTCTTTTGTAGCTCTTGGCATTTAAACCTTATCCTCCTTAGTTAAAAAGTAAATAATACTAGCAACATAATATAACAAAATACGAATAAATACAATAGAAAAACAAAAAAATAATATTACAAATACATTACAAATAAATTACAATTTAGGAGTTTTCATTGACAAAGAAAAAAGCAATAGATATAATTTGAATAGAAAGTTAAAAGTAGAAACGAAGGAGAAAATAAAAATGGCTGAAACCGTTGTGAGAGTACACACACACACACACACACACACACATGTAATTTAATAAATATAAAAAATAAGGCTGATGAAGTTAGCCTTTATATAAATGTATATAAAACAGACCGATTAATAATATAAATCGAGTCTGTTTTTTGTGTGAAAAAATTGGAAAAAGAAAATGTCGAAAAATAATTGACAAAGAAAAATAG
>JAZSPC010000003.1:0-24688 GCA_045537285.1 Clostridia bacterium | reverse complement strand
TCTTAATTCTTGATTTTTTATTTTTACATCATTGACTTTTTGAAAAGAAAATTATATAATATTAGTATGAACTGTTTAAATTGTAAAAAAGAAATTAATAATAGAAATAAATATTGTTCTAATTTATGTCAGAAAGAATTTGAATATAAACAATATATTGAGCAATGGAAAAGTAATAAGGTTGATGGATTAAAAGGAGAATATCAAATTTCAAATCATATAAAAACATATTTATTAAATAAATATAAAAATAAATGTGCTAAATGTGGATGGGGAGAAGTAAATCCATTTACTAATAAAATACCATTAGAAGTAGAACATATTGATGGCAATTATAAGAATAATTTAGAAAAAAATTTAATTTTATTATGTCCCAATTGTCATTCATTAACAGCAACATATAAAGGAGCAAATTTAAATAAGGGAAGAAAAGCAAGAAGTAAATATAAAATATAAAGGAGAAAAGAAATGAAGACAGTAATTGTAACAGGTGGTTCAAGAGGAATAGGTGCTGCAATTGTAAAAGAACTAGCAAAAGAAAAATATAATGTAGTATTAAACTATAATAATTCAGAAGAAGAGGCAAAACAAATCAAAAAAGAATTAGAAGAAAAAAATATAAAAATTGAAATATTTAAAGCAGATGTATCAAAAAGAGAAGAAGTACAAGAATTAGTTAGATTTACTTTGGAAAAATATAACAATATAGATGTATTAATAAACAATGCTGGAATTGATCAAATAAAACCTTTTATGGATATAACAGAAGAAGATTGGAATAATATAATGCAAGTGAATTTAAATTCTGTATTTTATTGCTCACAAGAAGTACTAGAAAATATGATACATAATAAAAGTGGTTGTATTATAAATATATCATCAATATGGGGAAGAATTGGTGCATCTTGTGAGGTACATTATTCTGCAAGTAAAGCAGCAATAGATGGACTAACAAAAGCATTAGCAAAAGAAATGGGACTTTCAAATATAAGAGTAAATAGCATAGCACCGGGAATTATTGAAACAGAAATGAATAAAGATTTAAGCAAGGAAGATTTACAAGAAATAATAAATCAAATACCATTAGGAAGAATTGCAAAACCAGAAGAAATTGCAAAAAGTATTAAATGGTTAATAGATGATGAATATGTAACAGGACAAGTAATTTCAGTTGATGGCGGATGGAATATTTAAAGTTTTTATAAAATAAAGATAAAACAAAAAAGCACTTCGTATGAAGTGCTTTTAATATTATTCTTCTGATAATTTTCTTCTATAATTTCCAGAAATTAATTTTGGAACATATACTAATAATTTATATACAGCAAGTCTTATTTTTTTGCTCCAAATATAAGATTTTCTTAAATGGCGTTTTGTTTCTACTGCAAGTTCTTCTCTTATTGCTAATGCCATTTCGCATTTTTCTATATTGAATACATAGTTTGCTGTTTCGTTATTATCCCAGTTATTATTTCCATCTCTAAAACAGAAATTAAATGTTTCGTATGTAGGTAATTCTATTTCTGCTTGAAAACCTAAATCTGTTTTTACCATTTCGATTTCGTTTAATTCTTTCCAATCATTATCAAAACCATAATGAATAAATACATTTTCAGCATTTGCTTGAAATAATGCACCACTATATGAAACTTTAACTTTTGAATTTTGAACTAATCTATCTGTGTTAAAAAATATATTCTTAGATAATTCCATTTTTAACTCCTCAAATTTTCTCTTTTGTATGAATTATTATATTATTAAAAAAAACTAAAATCAATACTTTTTCATAAAAAATTTATTAAATTCTATATTATTTTACAAAAATTTTTCCAATAATATAAAATGTGTCATTTTCGTTTACTTTTATATCTTCAAAATCTTCATTATTAGCTTTTAAAGTTATTTTTCCGTTTCTTGAATAAAATTTTCTAATTAAAATTTTATCATTATAAGAGAATAAACCAATATCTTTACTAGATAAAGGAGAATTGAATTCTATGAAAACATAAGAATTTTTTGCTATGGCAGGAGCCATAGAATCATCTTTTACTTTTAAAGCTATTGCTGAACTTGGTATATCAGGTGGGCAATCAACAAATCCACCAATACTGTCAACAGCTATTAATTTATTGTAAGATATATGTTTAACAAGATTATAGCTTTCTTGTTCTTCGTTAACACATTTGTCATATGTAAACATTAATTGTTGGTATGGAATATTTAAAGCTTGGCAAATATTTTTTAATGCTTTATGGCTTGGATTTCTTTCTCCTTTTTCAATGTGAGTAAGGTGTCCAATATTAATATCTGTAAGTCTAGCTAATTCAGTTTTTGTCATACCTTTTTCTTTTCTTGCTTTTGCAATCATGTCACCAATCATCATAATTAATTACCTCTTTTTCTATAATTTTACATTATTATACATAAAATATTTCAATTTGTCTACCAGTAAACTTAAAAAAATACAGATTTTTTATAAAAATATCACAAAACGCTTGACTTGTCAAATTGTATTATGATAACATTTTGACAAAGAAAGGTATAAGGTGATAACATGTATAAAAATAATATTAAAAAAATTAGGAAAGAAAGAGAAATGAGGTTAATTGATTTAGCAAAAAAAAGTTGTATATCTGTAGGGTATTTGTCCCATTTAGAAAATGGAAGTAGATCAAATCCTTCAAAATGGGTAATGGAAAATATTTCCTTTGCACTGCGTAAAAGTGTAGCAGAAGTATTTTTTGAAGAATGATTGTTATAATGCTAAAAAACATACATATTATTTAATAATTAATATTAAAATTATATTGTAAAGTTTTGTACTTTATGATAATATTTTGTAGTAAGATTAAATAATAGGGAGATATTATGAAAAAGGACGAAGAAAAAGTATTAAATGAAAATGCTACTGAAAATATAGAAACAGAAATTAATGTTAATAAAGGCGAAACTCAAAATACACAAACAGTAGAAGGTAATAAAAAAGAAGAAAATAAAAATACAGAAAAAAAAGATGTTGAAAAAAAGAAAGAAAGTAAAAAACAAGCTAAAAAAGAAAAAATTGGAGATGCGGTAAAAACTGATGAGGATACTAAAAAAAGTGAGGAAGATAAAGAAGCTGTCTCTCCAAAACATAAAGAGAAGAAAATAAAAAATAAACATCAAAAAGAAAGTAAATTTTCAACAACAAAAATTATAATTGTGGCCTTATCTATCATTTTTTTACTATTTATATCTACAATATTTGCCATATTAAATATAAATAATTCAAAAATAATAAAAGGTGTTTATGTAGAAAACGTAGATTTATCTAATTTAACAAAAGATGAAGCAATAAATATTATAAATGAAAAAATAGAAAGCATAGAAGATATAGAATTAAGTTATGGAGAATATAATACTATTGTTAAATTAGAAGAAATTGGATTGAAGTTATCTGCAAAAGAGGCTATAAATAATTCTCTTAATTTAGGAAAAACAAATAATATTATTATAGATAATTATAGTATTTTAAAAGCAAATATTTTTAAAACTAAATTTGAATTAACAATAGAAATAAATGAAGAAAAATTTGAAGAAACAATACAAAATTTACAAGCGGAAATTCCAGAAGCGATAAAAGAATATTCTTATGTAATAAAGAAGGATGAACTAATTATAACAAATGGAAAAGCAGGGCAAAAAATTATTAAAGAAGAATTAAGAAAAGCTATAATATTAAATATAAAAGAACAATTTGATAAAAATACAGAAGAGAAACATATAGTAAGCATTCCAACAAAATATGAGCAACCACAGGATATAGATATTCAAAAAATTTACAGCGAAATATATAAAGAATCAAAAAATGCATATATTATAGAAGAACCATTTGAACTATATAAAGAAGAAAATGGAATAGATTTTGCTATAACAATGGAAGAAGCGAGAGACATTATATCAGAAGAAAAAGAAACATATATTATACCATTAAAAATAACAAAACCTGAAATTGGAATAGAAGATTTGGGAGATAAATTATTTAAACAAACGTTAGCAAAATATACAACTATATATGATGCCGGGTTAGTAAATCGAGCTCACAATGTAGCTTTGGCTGCAAAATCTATTAATGGAACAATTTTAATGCCTGGGGAAACATTTTCATACAATGAAACAATAGGAAACCCTAATAAAGCAAATGGATATAAAATAGGTACAGCATATGTTGGAGGAAAAGTTGTTGATTCTTATGGTGGAGGAGTTTGCCAAGTATCTACAACATTATATAATAGTGTGCTTTATGCAAATTTAGAGATTGTTCAAAGATATAATCATTCATATATAGTAAATTATGTTCCAGCAGGAAGAGATGCAACAGTTTCTTATGGAGGAAAAGATTTTAAATTTAAAAATACAAGAAAATATCCTGTAAAAATAGTTGCAAGTGCAAAAAATGGTGTAGTAAGTGTTTCTGTTATGGGAATAAAAGAAGAAACTGAATATGAAGTGGTATTAACAAGTACAGTGTTAAGTACAACTCCTCGTAGCGTAGTATATGAAAATAATAGCAAATTAGAAGAAGGAAAACAAAAAGTAATACAAAGTGGATTTGACGGTAAAAAAAGTATTGCATATAAAATATTAAAATTAAATGGAAAAACAATTTCAAAAACAGTATTATCAAAAGACACTTATAAACCAATGGCAAAAATTATTGAAGTAGGAACTAAAAAAGTAAATGCACCAGTAGTAACACCACCAACGACTCAGAACACAGTAAATCCAGATACAAATACAACAATATAAAAAAGAAGCTTTTGCTTCTTTTTTGTTTCTTTTACCATATAAATTTATTGACAAAACCAAATATAGAGAGTATAATATAAAAAGTTTAAAAATAAATTTTAATGGGTTATTAGCTCAGTTGGTAGAGCAGCGGACTCTTAATCCGAAGGTCCGGGGTTCGACCCCCCGATGACCCACCAAACAAAAAACACTATTCTTTTGAATAGTGTTTTTTATATATAATTTGTTAAATAACTATTTGTTAACAACATCTTTAAGTGCTTTTCCAGCTTTGAAAGATGGAGCTTTGCAAGCAGGTATTTTCATTTCAGCTCCTGTTTGAGGATTTTTTCCTTTTCTAGCAGCTCTTGTTTTTGTTTCAAAAGAACCAAAACCAACTAATTGAACTTTGTCACCTTTAACTAATGCTTCTTTAATTACTTCTAATATAGCGTTTAAAGATTCTTCACTAGCTTTTTTTGTGCAACCTGTTTTTGCAGATATTGCATTTACTAAATCACCTTTATTCATTCCAATTCCCCCCTTTCGTCTTAAACCGTCATTTGTTGTTAACTTATTCTTATCAATAATTTAAGAAAAAGTCAACAAAAATTGCAAAAAAAGTACAAAAAATATCCAAATTTTGCTCTTTATTAGCATATTTTAGTTAATTGACTTCAAATACTAATAAATTATTTTAAATTTTTAATACAATTTACACAAATATCTTTGCCATAAAAAGATTTAAGATTGGTATTAGAGTTGCAAAAAACACAAGAAGGATCTGCTTTTTTTATAAATATTCCATTTTGATTCAAATAAATACCTAATGAATCTTTTTCTTTTATATCTAAAATTTTTCTTATTTCAATAGGGATAACAACTCTACCTAGTTCATCTATTTTTCTAATAAAATTTGGCTTATCCAAAATAAATTCCTCCTTTAATATTTAAGAATAATAAACATAAAAATTGAAAACAATAAACTACATCAACTGGATGCAATGCCAGACAAATTTTTATTATATCATTAAATGCAAGGGAGTCAAATTATGGGAGCTAGAAAATTAAACAATAATTTAAACATTATTTCTAAAAATCTTAGAAAATATAGGGAAGAAAGAAAAATGTCTCAACCTGATATTTGTAGACAGCTAGAATTAATGGGCATCAATATGTTTAATAATGATATTTATAAAATAGAGCATAATAAACGTACGGTTAAAGATTATGAGTTATATGCTTTTTGTAAAGTACTAAAAATATCATATGAGCAATTATTTGAGGGTGCTGACGATATTTTTAATTTTTAGTTACATTCACTTGATGTAAAAATTAACTATATTGTAACATAGAGAAACAATGTGGTTTGTCAAAATTTGTCGTAAATAAAAATATTTTAAATAAAAAAATCTTATAACAAAAGGTTATAAGATTTTTTTGTGTATTAAAAACTAAATTATTTCGTCTCCAACATTTTTAATAATACTCTTTAATTCTGTTTTTAAAGTATTATATAGGCTTTTACTTACAGCATTTTTTTCGTTATTTTCATAATCAGCTATTGCTTGCTCTACATCTATTAAAGTATATCTAGCTCTTGATTTTGAAGATGAGCCTGCATCATATAAATATACAGGAGTATAATTTATACTTCCTATTGATATTGTTCCATCACTATTTTTTGTAATTTCAATATCTAAAATAACTGTACTTTTAGTATTGGCATATATTTGGCCAGAAACAAAGTTACCAAGTGAATATATAACAAAACCATCTTTTGTAGTTCCATCTTCTAATGTAACAGTTCTTTTTTCCATTGGTTCTAATACATGAGGGTGGCTTCCTAAAATAATATCAACACCATTTTTAAATAAGAAATCTGCTAAATCTTTTTGAGTAGAATTTGGAGTTAATTTATATTCAGCACCCCAGTGCATATTTACGCAAATAACATCAACATCTTGTTTTTTTGCAAGCTCAATATGTTCTTTTATTAAATCCTTATCAATTAAATTAACACAATAAGATTTATCTTTTGGAACCGTAATACCATTTGTACCATAAGTATAAGCTAAAAATGCAATTTTTATTCCATTTACATCCTTAACTAAAATAGTATCTTGTTCTTCTGCGCTTCTAGCAGTACCGTAATGTCCTAATTCATATTCATCTAAAAAGTTTAAAGTACTTTCTAATCCAGAATACCCTTTATCCATACTATGATTATTTGCAGTACAGATAACATCAAAACCAATATCTTTTAAATTCTTACCTAAAACTTCTGGTGTATTAAATGTTGGATATCCAGTATATCCTCTTGATTTACCAGCAAATGTTGTCTCTAAGTTTCCAACAGTGATATCTGCGTTTTCTGTGTATTTAGCGATATTTTTGAATACGTTTGTGAAATCATAATCTTTTGTTGTTGAGCTATATGCATTTTTAACATTTGTTAAATGACACATAATATCACCAGTTGCAGCCATATGTATAGTAATTGGGTCTGGTTCAACAGGAGTTTCTACTCCATTGTTAATTTCATTTTTATTATTATTTGATTCTAAAAGAGTGGTTGTTAATTTAGATATAAAAAATATAGCTAGTGCTAATAAAAAAATACATGTAAATAATTTTTTGTAATTTAATTTTCTCTTTTTGCTTCTTTTTCCTTTCATTAAATAATCCCGCTAAAATATTAATATAAATTTAATTAAAAAATATCACAAAAAACGAATAATTTCAATGAAAATGAATAAAAATACATAAAAAAGAAAAAATAATAAAAAAGGAAAATAAAGGGGGGAGTAAAAATGAAAATAGTAGATACAATTGCTTTAATACTTATTATAATTGGTGCAATAAACTGGGGATTAATAGGATTATTTAATTTTAATTTAGTAGAATTAATATTTGGAAACATGACATTCTTAGCTAGAACAGTATATACATTAGTTGGTATATCAGGTTTATGGGGAATAAAACTTTTAATGGACGACAAATAGAAAAAATAAAAAGGTGGTTTTACCATCTTTTTTTATATTTAAAATAAAAACAATAGTTGCAGAAAACCTTTATTTCCCTGAAAGTTGTTGCCAAAACCAAGAATTTAAGGTATAATTCATAAGTATGAATTTATTTAGGAGGAATAAAAATGCTATCTGCAAATGGAGTTACAGTTAGATTTGGAAAAAGAGTATTATTTGAAGATGTAAATATACGTTTTGGAAAAGGTAACTGTTATGGAATAATAGGAGCAAACGGAGCTGGAAAATCTACTTTTTTAAAGGTTTTATCAGGAGAACTAGAACCAAGTAAAGGTGAGGTTACAAAAGAAAAATTAGAAAGATTATCTGTTTTAAAACAAGATCACTTTGCTTTTGAAGAATATTCTGTAATAGATACAGTTATAATGGGAAACGAAGAATTATATAAAATAATGAAAGAAAAAGATGCCATATATGCAAAACCTGATTTTTCAGAAGAAGATGGAATGAAGGCTGCTAAGTTAGAAGAAAGATTTGCAGAACTTGATGGATGGAATGCAGAATCTGATGCATCAATGCTTCTAAATGAATTAGGAATAGATACCCAAAATCATTATAAATTAATGAAAGAAATAGAGGCAAAAGAAAAAGTTAAAGTTCTTTTAGCACAAGCATTATTTGGGAATCCAGATATTCTTTTATTGGACGAGCCTACAAATGACTTAGATTTAAAAAGTATAAATTGGTTACAAGAATTTTTAATTAATTTTGAAAACACAGTTATTGTTGTATCACATGATAGATATTTTTTAAATAAAGTATGCACTCATATTGCAGATGTTGATTTTGGAAAAATAAAGGTATATCCGGGAAATTATGATTTCTGGTATGAGTCAAGCCAATTAGCTTTAAAACAAGCAAAAGAACAAAATAAGAAAAAAGAAGAAAAAATTAAAGAATTACAAGAATTTATTGCAAGATTTGCTGCAAATGCTTCAAAATCTAAACAAGCAACATCAAGAAAGAAATCATTAGAAAAAATTGAATTAGAAGAAATTAAACCATCTAACAGAAAATATCCATATATAGATTTTAAACCAGAAAGAGAAGCTGGAAGAGATATTTTAACAGTTAAAAATTTAAGCAAAACTATTGAAGGAGTTAAGATTTTAGATAACATTAGTTTTACTGTAAAAGAAAATGATAAAATTGCAGTTTTAGCAGATAATGAAATTGCAAAAACTGTTTTATTCCAAATATTAGCAGGAGAATTAGAAGCGGATTCTGGGGAAATAAAATGGGGAACAACTATTAGTACAACATATTTCCCAAAAGATAATAACTATTTATTTAAAGAAGATATGCCACTTGTTGAATGGTTAAGAGGTTATTCAAAAGATCCAGATGAAACTTATGTAAGAGGTTTTTTAGGAAGAATGTTATTTTCTGGTGAAGAAGCATTAAAAAATGTTTCTGTACTATCAGGTGGAGAAAAGGTAAGATGTGTTCTTTCTAAAATGATGTTATCAGGTGCAAACTTTATAATCTTAGATGAACCAACAAACCATTTAGACATGGAAAGTATAACAGCATTAAATGAAGGGATGAGTAAATTTAAAGGAAATATGATATTTACATCACATGACCATCAATTAACACAAACTGTTGCAAATAGAATTTTTGATATAAAAGGCACTGGATTAGTTGATAGAGAAGTTTCATATGATGAATATTTAGGACTAGAATAATAAAAAGGAGAAAGAAAATAATCTTTCTCCTTTTATTTTAGCCGTAAACAAAAACATAAAATCCATAAGTTTTATCTGAACTTTTTTCAGAATCCTGCAAGCGAATAAACTTGTTATTATAAAAATAACCATAATAAACAAGTTTTATTTCATTGCTTGTATTTTTAATAATAATTTGATTGCCAATTCTTTCAGATAAAGTTTTGTAATAACTTGTTTTTCGAGATATTTCTGTTCCGACTAGTGCTCCGTTATCATTCCGGAACCATTGGTTGCCTTTTTTATGTACTTTTACATACATAATAAGTACCTCCTAATATTTAGTATAAAAATATTATAACACAAAGTAAACATAAAATCAAACAACTAAAAATTTAACACTTTATTCAATTTATATTATTTACAAAACCCAAAGTTATAGATATAATAACCAGCGGGAGGAAAACAAATGGATAAAATAATACAAACAATAGCAGGAGAGTTTAATATAAAACCTGTTCAAGTAGAAAATACAGTAAAATTAATTGATGAAGGAAACACTATACCATTTATTGCACGTTACAGAAAAGAGGTAACAGGTAATTTAAGTGATGAAGTATTAAGAGATTTAAATGATAGATTAACATATTTAAGAAACCTAGAAAAAAGAAAAGAAGAAGTTATTAAAAGCATAGAAGAACAAGGAAAGTTGACAGATGAACTATTTATTGCCATAGGTACAGCTAAAACATTAGCAGAGGTAGAGGATTTATACAGACCATACAAACAGAAGAAAAGAACAAGAGCAATAATAGCAAAAGAAAAAGGATTAGAGCCATTAGCTAAAATAGTTAGAGAGCAAAAAGAGACAAAACCTATATTAGAAGTGGCAAAAGAATATATAAGTGAAGAAAAGAAAGTAGAGTCAGCAGAAGATGCCATAGCAGGAGCAAAAGATATAATTGCAGAAGATATATCGGATAATGCTAAATATAGAAAATATATTAAAAATGTATGTTATAGAGAAGCATTAATAGAAACAAAGGCTTCAAGAGAAGAAAAATCAAATTACGAGATGTACTATGATTTTTCAGAAGAAATAAAGAAAATTCCAAGTCATAGAATTTTAGCAATAAACAGAGGGGAAAGCGAAGAATTCTTAAAAGTAAAACTTTCTAAACCAGAAGATAAAATATTATATTATATAGAAAAAGACGTAATAAAAGGCGAAACACAGTTTACAGAAATTTTGAAAGATACAATTTTAGATAGTTTCAAGAGATTAATAGAACCATCAATAGAAAGAGAAATTCGCTCTGACTTAACAGAAAAAGCAGAAGAACAAGCAATAAAAGTTTTTGGAGAAAATGCAAAACAATTATTACTTGGTGCACCTCTAAAGGATTTAGTTGTAATGGGATTTGACCCGGCATATAGAACAGGATGCAAAATTGCAGTCATAGACGAAACAGGAAAAGTTCTAGATACAACAACAGTATATCCAACAGCTCCACAAAACGATGTAGAGGGTTCAAAAAAAGTATTGTTAGCATTAATTAAAAAATATAATATAAATATGATAGCAATAGGGAATGGAACAGCATCAAGAGAATCTGAAATGTTTGTAGCTGATTTAATAAAAGAAGCGGAGCATGAAGTATATTATACAATTGTAAGTGAAGCTGGTGCATCTGTATATTCAGCATCAAAACTTGCAACAGAAGAATATCCAGATATAAATGTTTCTTTAAGAGGTGCGATATCAATAGCTAGAAGATTACAAGACCCATTAGCAGAATTGGTTAAAATTGATCCAAAAGCAATAGGAGTTGGACAATATCAACATGATGTAGACCAAAAAAAATTATCAGAAAGTTTAACAGGGGTTGTAGAAGATGCAGTTAATAAAGTTGGTGTAGACTTAAATACAACAACACCTTCACTTTTATCATATGTATCAGGAATAAATAAAACAATAGCAAGAAATATTGTTACATATAGAGATGAAAACGGAAAATTTAAAAATAGAAAGCAATTATTAAAGGTTGCAAAATTGGGAAATGCAGCATTTGAACAATGTGCAGGATTTGTTAGAATTTTTGGCGGAGAAAACCCATTAGAAGTAACAGCGGTTCATCCAGAAAGTTATGAAATTGCAGAAAAATTATTAGACAAATTAGGGTTTAATAAAAAAGATTTATTAAACAAAGAAAAATTAATAGAAATAAAAGTAAAATTAGGTTCAGTAAATGTAAATAAAATGGCAGAAGAACTAGAAGTGGGAACTTTAACATTAGAAGATATAATAAAGGAACTTTCAAAACCAGGAAGAGATCCTCGTGAAGATATGCCAAAGCCAATATTAAAAAGCGATGTTTTAAAATTAGAAGATTTAAAAGAAGGAATGATTTTAAATGGAACAATAAGAAACGTAATAGATTTTGGAGCATTTGTTGATATAGGAGTAAAACACGATGGCCTAGTTCATATTTCAGAATTAAGTGATAAATTTGTAAAAAATCCAAGAGATGTTGTATCTGTTGGGGATATAGTTAAAGTAAAAGTAATAGGAATAGATTTAGAAAAACAAAAAGTTGCTTTAAGTATGAAAGGAATAGCGTAAATAAAAAAAGAGAGAAACTAAAATTTCTCTCTTTTAATATATATAAATTATTCTTTTATTTTTTTAGCTTTCTTAGTTGTTTTAGATTTTTTCTCTTTAATATTTATAACTCTTTCGTAGAAACATACTGCTGCAACTTGCATATATGGTGTTAGCCACAACATACCAATTCCAAGAGATAAAATAGCTAAAAAAGACCAGCCTATGAAAGAAAGTTCTAACATAAAGTAATTGCCTCTATTTCCTTTCATAAATTCAGCACTTTTTAATACGCATTCTTTTGATGATAATTTAGGATTATCAAAACTTATATAATATGCTAAAATATATAGTAATGCTCTACAAGCAATATATATTACAGTGGTTATTAAAAGGATAAGATATAATAATGAGAAAATTGCATTTAATTGAAGAACAGTATTAACAAACATTAAAACTAAATGAAGTATAACTATAAGTATTAAGCATACTAATGGTAACAATAATCTTATAAAAGTATGAAAAGATATACCCCAAGATTTACCGAATCTAGTAAAACCGTCTTTGATGAAATCAAAAGCTGAAACTTCTTCACCTCTTTTTAATTTAATAAAAGAAATCATTAAACCAAAAGATAAAGGTATATTTATTATTAAATATACAATTTCTAGTATATTATATACAATAGAGTCTTCGTTAATAAATCCTTGAATAAATCCCCAAAGCATAGATACTGCAAGTGATGCTAAAATAATACAAGCAGCTTTTCCCCATTTACATTTTAAAGTTTCGCGAGCTTCTTTTCTAATTTCTGATGGTGGCACAAAAATCACCCCTTTCTTTTGTATAAATATATTATTAAAATAATATTAAAAATTATAAATATTTATTTCTAATTTCTTCTATTTCGCTATAATTATTATTTAAAATTCCCAAGAAAACATCTGCAATGCTAGGATCAAATTGTGTTCCTTTATTTTTCTCTATCTCAGATTTTACAATATCTAATGGCATAGAATCCCTGTAAGTTCTTCTGGAAGTCATAGCGTCAAAGCTATCTGCAATAGCAGCGATTCTAGCTAAAAGAGGAATATTTTCACCTTTTAATTTTTCTGGATATCCGCATCCATCATATCTTTCATGATGGTGTTTTACAATAGGAATAGCTTTTTCAAAAAGAGTGGCATTAGATAATATTTGAGCCCCAATTTTTGGATGATTTTTAATTTCAGAATATTCATCATCCGTTAATTTGGCTGTTTTTAATAAAATACTATCTGGAATACCTATTTTTCCAATATCGTGAAAAAGACCACCAACTCTTAATAAATGTAAATCTTCTTCTGGTAAATTCATATGTTTTCCAATTAGAACTGAATATTCTGAAACTCTATCAGAGTGACCTCTTGTATATGTATCTTTTGCTTCTACCGTAAAACGTAAAGTTTCAACTGTTTCTAGATATGCTTTTTCTAATTTTTCGTTTGTCTCTTTTAATTCATTATTAATATTTTTTATTAAATTCATTTGTTCAACTGCTTTTATTCCTGATTCAATTAATAAAAGTAATTGGTCTTGTTTTCCACCAGATTTTTCACAATAACCTTGAATTTCTAATCTTTTTATTGTTTCAAGTGGTGGAGCTAAATCTTTGTGTCCTGTTAATAATAAAATATATAATTCTTTATTAAATTTACGAATTTCTTCAACTACTTGATCACCATGAATAGGAGTCATGATAAAGTCTAAAAGCATTAAATCAAAATGTTCGTTTTTTACTAATTCTATTGCTTCTAATGGATTTGTAACACCTGTAATATGATATCCTTCACGTTTTAAGAAAACAGATAGAGTATCTATAATTCCTATTTCGTCATCAACAACTATTATTTTATAACCATTAGATGTATTTTCATTTATGTTTTTTCTCATTGAAACACCTCCTAAGCTATACCAATTATATTAATAAAACGACATAAAATCAATAAAAAACTCGAAAAATATTAAAAATGTGATATAATATAAATACTTTAAATAAAGGAGAAAAAATATGAGTAAAAAACAAATAAGTAATGAATTAATGAAATTAGTACAAAAAGCACAAAAAGATGAAGAAGAAGGAGTAATTCTATACAGTTTTATGGCTAAAAGAGAAAAGAATGAGGAGAATAAAAAATTATTAGAACAAATGTCAAAAGATGAAGCTATACATGCAAAAGTTTGGAAAGATATTTCAAATAAAGATATAAAACCTAACAAACTAGGAATATTATGGTTTAAAGTTTTAACAGTTGTTATGGGATTTACTTTTGTTGTTAAAACAATGCAGAAAAAAGAAAGTTTAGCACAAGCAGGATATGAAAAAATGGCAGAAGAATTACCAGAAGCGGCTAGAATATTAGAAGATGAAAGAAGACATGAAAAAGAGTTGTATGGGATGCTAGATGAAGAAAGATTACATTATGTAGGGGCAATGGTATTAGGATTAAATGATGCATTAGTAGAATTAACAGGTGCAATAGCTGGTGTAACATTTGCATTAGCTAATACAAGATTAGTTGCATTAACAGGAATAATAACAGGAGTTTCTGCAACATTTTCTATGGCAGCATCAAATTATTTAGCAGAAAGAGCAGATAATAATCCAAAAGCATTAAAATCTAGTATTTATACAGGTATGGCATATTTAATTACTGTGGTATTACTTGTACTTCCATATCTATTATTACCTACTAACATGTACGCATTAGCATTTGCAATAATGCTTGCGACAGTAATATTAATAATAATGTTCTTTAATTATTACATATCAGTTGCAAAAGAAGAACCTTTTTTCAAAAACTTTGCAACAATGGCAGTAATTTCGCTATCGGTTGCTTTAATTTCATATATAATAGGTGTGGTTGCAAAACAATTACTTGGAATAGATGCGTTATAGAATTAAATAAAAGTAAGTAATATTAATATTTTAAAGCGATTTTGCCAATGTTGGCGAAATCGTTAAAAGAAGATAGTTAAGATAAAAAAGAATGAAAGTAATTTCATTCTTTTTTTGTCAAAAATATTAAAAAACGCTTGACACCAAAACAAAAGTTTGGTATATATGATATATAACTATGAAAGAGGTGATAATATGAGTAATTTAGAAGCGGAAGAATATAAGAGTTTTGAAAATATTAAGAAAGTTAGAGAAGATGGAAGTGAATATTGGAGCGCAAGAGAACTAGGAGAAGTCTTAGAATATAAGAAATGGGAAAACTTTTCTAAGGTAATTGACAGAGCAAAATTAGCATGTCAAAATAGTGGTTTTGAAATTTATGAACATTTTCCTGAGGTCAGGAAAACGATAAAGATGCCTAAAAATGCAGTAAAAGAAGTACTTGATTATGAACTTTCTAGATATGCATGTTATCTAATTGTTCAAAATGGTGATCCGAGAAAAGAAGTAATTGCGTTGGGACAAACATATTTTGCAATACAAACACGTAGGCAAGAAGTAGCAGATTATTTTAATCAATTAGATGAAGATAATAAGAGATTAGTAATTCGTGGAGATATCAAGCAATGGAATCAAATGCTTGTAGAAGCAGCACATAATGCAGGAGTGATAACAAACGAAGAATATGCTGAATTTCAAAATTCAGGATATATGGGATTATATGGTGGATTAACAGTTCAAGACATTCACGAAAGAAAGAATCTAAAAGAAAATGAAAAAATTCTTGATTTTATGGGAAGTGAAGAATTGGCAGCAAATTTATTTCGTATTACACAAACAGAAGCAAAATTAAAAAGAGAGAAAGTTAGCAACAAAGAAAAAGCAAATGAAACTCACTACACTGTTGGAAAAACAGTAAGAAAAGCTATTAAAGATATAGGTGGCACTATGCCAGAAAACTTACCAACACCAGAAAAGAGTATTACTAAGATAGAAAAAGAACAATTGAAAAGATTAAAAAATTCAAATAAAAAATTAATGTTAGATGAATAATGTGTTTTAACAAAGGAGGCAATATTATGAATAGTGAAAATAGTATTAAATTATTTGAAGATAATAGTGTAAGAACAATTTGGAATGATGAACAAGAAAAGTGGTATTTTTCCGTTGTAGATATTGTTAGTATATTAACAGATAATGACTATCAAAAATCAAAGAATTACTGGAAGTGGTTAAAAAACAAGTTAATTCAAGAAGGAAGTCAGTTGGTTAGTAATACTAACCAACTGAAAATGAAATCTGCCGATGGTAAATATTATAAAACGGATGTAATGAATACAGAACAAATATTGAGATTAATTCAATCAATACCATCTAAAAAGGCAGAGCCATTTAAATTATGGCTTGCAAAAGTAGGAAGAGAAAGAATAGATGAAACATATGACCCAGAAATTACAATTAATAGAGCATTAGAAATATACAGAATAAAAGGATATTCAGAGGAATGGATAAATCAAAGATTAAAAACGATTGATGTTAGAAAAGAATTTACAGATGAATTGCAAAGAAGCGGAATAAATTCGCAAAGAGATTTTGCAGTGTTAACTAATATTTTAACTCAAACGTGGAGTGGTTATTCTGTAAAAGAATATAAGAATTTAAAAGGTTTAAAAAAAGAAAATTTAAGAGATAATATGACTAATATGGAACTTGTACTAAATATGTTGGCAGAAACATCTTCAACAGAGATTTCAAAAGGAACAAATCCAAATGGCTTTGAAGAATCTAAAAATACTGTAATACAAGGTGGTACAATTGCAAAAATAGCCAGAGAACAAATAGAAAAGGCTTCTGGTAAAAAGATATTATCTGATAAAAATGCGAAAGAAATAAGAGAAGAAAAAGGTAAAGTGTTGTTAACACAATAAATTATGATATAATGTTTTTAAGAAAAGGAGAAAATATTATGCAAGAACAAATAGATTTACTTAATAACTTAAATGAGAAAACAAGTTTAGTAGAGTTACAAGAATATATAAAAAAAGTAATAGAAATAAGGGGCTTTTCAGATAAAAGTATTCAAGAAGAAATGCTTTTATTATTAGAAGAAACAGGAGAACTTGCAAAGGCTATTAGAAAAAAGTTGCCAAATGGAACAATAGATAACAATAAATTAAAGAATTATACAGAAATTGAAGAAGAGGTAGCAGATATATTCATAGTACTTACTAATATTTGTAATATTCTAAATATAGATTTATATAAAGCTATTATTGATAAAGAAAAAATAAATGTGGAGAGAAAATGGACAAATAATAAAGAGTAGCAGAAGCTACTCTTTAAATTTTTATTAATTTAATGGTATAGTTAGATCAAATCTTGTACCTTTTCCTTCTTCTGATTCAAAGCTCATATTTCCATTAAAATGAGCACGTATATTTGAGTAAGACATAAATAAACCAAGTCCAGTACCGTTTTTCCCTTTTGTTGTTATCATTTCTTTAAATAATTTATCTTGTACTTTTTTAGGCATTCCACAGCCATAATCTTGTATAGAAAATACTAAATTATTATCTTTTAATTTAATAATAAAATCTATATTTTTATTTGTTTGTCCACCATAGGCCTGAATAGCATTTGAAATTATATTATTAATAACTTGTACTAAGCTATTAATATTTCCTTTAATAGAAAGAGTTTCTGGTACTAATACAGATGTATTTAAATATATTAAAGCATTTTTTAATTCGTGTTTCATTAAAACATCAATATGTGTTAATAATTCAGAAATAGTAAATGTGTCAGATTTTGTTTCTGCAAATGCGACTGCTTGTCCTTTAACAGCTGTAATTACATCTGACATATATGATGCGTGTGTTTTTACTTTTTCAATCCATTCATTCATATCTTTAACAATTGCGTGATGGTCTTCATTTGTGACAGAAGGGTCACCAATTGATATATCATATTCTTTTGTTAAGTCTGTTAAACCTTCTGCTGCACCAGCAATTGACATTATTGGTGTTTTTAAGTTGTGTGCAATACCACCAATCATTTGACCAAGTGATGCTAAACGTTCTTTTTCCATAAGTAATTCTTGATTTGATTTAATTTTTTCTATGTTGTTTGTTGTCATATCCTGTATTTCATTAAAAGCTACAACCAACTTTTTAATTTCATCATTTGAAGTTAAAGGAAGTTTTGTTGAGTGTGAATTATGATGAACAATATTTTCAAGGTTATTAGAAACATGTTCTATATCTTTAACCAAAGTTGTAATTATATAGGTTAATACAATTATAGAGAATACAAAGAAGAATATGCCTACAATTAAAATAAAGTAAAATAGTGTTAAACTTTCAGTACTATAATATACACCAATATAATATTTATTGTTACCATCTTGTATTTGTATACAAGTGCCTTCTGCACTTACACAATAATAATCATAGGCTCTACCTGATTGTGATTCAGACTTTTCTATCACATATTTAACAAAGAAATCTGATAATTCAGAATTGTTTGAAGTTATATAACTATAATTATCTTTTATTATAAATGCAGTATGGTTATCATCTAACAATTTAATTTTTCTAAAAATCATATTAGGATTTCTATAATTAGCAGAAATAGTAGTATAATTATCATTTAAATAACTTTCATAATGTTTGTATAAAATATTTCCTGTTTCTTTTGATGATTGAACATACGCAATTAATGATATTAGTACAACAACAACCAAAATTAGTGGAACGAGTTGTTGTAATAAAGAAACTTTTAAAGAGTTGGAAGATATTTTACTACTAGGCATATATGATGTATTTGTTAAACTAGGATATTTTTCATGTAAATCAACCAAAGCGTTTTTAAACTCTTTCTTCGAAAATACAAAACTTATGATGGCACATAACATAAAGAAAGATATATAAACTAGACATATTTTAAAGATTGCTATTGGTAAAGCACTAAGCATAATAAACAATACAGGTAATAAAATTAAAGGAATACCTATTTCTATAAAATATATTATTATAGGTGTATATAAATAAAGATATTTTAATTTATTTATTAATTGAACAGAAGGTTTCTTTTCTAGTTGGCGTGTGTATATATTTATTTTACGTAATTTCATATAAAGAAAAATAGAGTTTATTAAAATAATAGCAAATAATAATAATATATATTGTTTTGTATAATGTAATTCACCTAATTCAGCTTGAAAATTATTATCAATACTGTCGGGTGGATAATTTAAGAGTGTTGGTAATAGTGGGTATAGTATTAATGCTATGATTACTTGTATTGAAAAGTAAATAATAAAAATCTTGGTAGTTGATTTAGCGTTTTTTAACATATTAATCTCCTTTTAAAAATTTTAAAATATATTCGGTATTTATCTCTGGCCAATCAATATTTAGTTTATTAATAAATGTTTTAGTAAAATCTGATTTTATAATTATATTATTTTTTATATCTAAATGTTGGCTAGTAATATCATTAATAATTCCTAGTTTATCTTTATTAGATGATGTTGAGGATATAAATTTTATAAAATCTTTATTTGATAGAATTTTAAAATTATATCCTTGTTGTTTAAAGATATCTAGTATTTTAGAAACTTTAATAGTGTTATTATTATAAATATGGAATATCTTATTATCACTATTTGATTCAAAAGATATTTTATTAATAATTCTACTACAATAATCAACAGGGCTAAAATCAATTAATCTATCTAAATATGATTCTGGAAAAGCGCCTAATGTAATTAAAGATTTCATCCTATTTAAAAATGCGTTGTCTGTTTCGTTTTCTTGAAACTTAAAGTCGTTATATCTAGCAGTAATGTTTCCAAGACGATAAATTGTTGCATTTAATTTTTTATCTTTAATGGCGTTAACAATAAGCTTTTCTGCTTCAAATTTAGTCTTTATATATATATTGTCTGAATAGTTTTGACCAATATATAAAGAATGTTCATCAAATATAACAGAATTATTGACAGAATCAACAGATTCTCCCGTTACTGATATAGTAGATATATAGTTTAATTTTATATTATTATTTGCACAAAAATCAACAACATTACTTGTACCTTGGACATTCATTTTTTTAAATATAGAACTTGAACCATAGTGACTAACCAAAGCAGCAGAATGTATAACTGTGTCTAAGTTATTGGTTAAATAATTATAAGTATCTTCTGAAAGACCTAATTTTTCAAAAGTTATATCTCCTTCAATTACTTTAATTCTAGAATCCATGTATTCGTCAAGCTCAGTTTTGAAATAGTAATTTAATTTTTTAGCAAGTCTTTCTTTACCTGTTTTATTATTTTTATTTCTTACTAAACAATAAACAGTTGCAGAAGAATTTTTAATGATATCATATAATAAATGTGATCCTAAGAAACCAGTAGCACCTGTTAATAAAATATTTTTTGCAATATTATTATTGTAACTAAAAGTTTCGTCAAAATTAAAAGTAATAGGTTCTAATTTTTCAACATTATTACTATTGTGTAAATTGCTTAAATTGTCACTAATATTTCTTATTGTTTTATATTCATATATATCTTGAATGTTTATAATATATGATTTGTTTAGCAATTCTACTGAAATTCTCATTAAAGTTAATGAATCTGTACCAATATCAAGTAGATTGTGCTCTATTCCTATACCTGATATGTTTACACTGTTTTCTACCACAGAAATAAAATCTTCTTCAAATTTATTTCTAGGAGCAACATATGGAGTAGTATTGTCTAAAACAATATCAATTGACAATAATTTTTTTCTATCTGCTTTTCCGTTAGGTGTTAAAGGTATAGATTTTAATTTAACAAAATGACTTGGTATCATATATGTAGGTAGTAGATTATATAAATAATTTTTTAATTCTGAAATTGCAATATCTTTATTACAAACGATATATGCTATTAATTGTGTATCTTTATTATCTACTTTCTTAGGTAATACAATACATTTTGAGATACACGGATTAGATAAAATTTTTGATTCTATTTCATCTAATTCGATTCTAAATCCTCTAAGTTTAAATTGATTATCAATTCTTCCGTTATAATATAAATTGCCAGAATTAGATAAAAAACCATTATCACCAGAAAGATATATTTTTTCGCTAGTATCAAATGGGTTATCAATAAATTTAGTAGAATTTAAATCTGGTCTATTTAAGTAACCAACGCAGACACCATCACCAGCTACACATAATTGGCCTATCGCGTTATATGGCTGTAAATTCAAGTTTTTATCTAATACATAAACTTTTAAAGTAGGAATTGGTTTTCCGATTAAAGAGCTACTAGAATTTAGATCTTTGTTAAATAATTCTTTAAAAGTAACGTGTACGGTAGTTTCAGTTATTCCATACATATTAATTAGTTTAGTAGAATTATATTTTTGTTTCCATGGTTTAATTAGGAGAGGATTAAGAGCTTCTCCGCCATATATAATATATCTTAATTTTAGATCTGAGCTATCCATACTTAATTCTAAATCTTGTAAATTGTAAAAATAAGAAGGTGTTTGGTTTAATATAGTAACTTGTTCTTTTCTTAATAAATCTAAGAAAAGTTGAGGATTTCTTGCAATATCATCTGCCACTAAAATTAGTTTTCCGCCATATAATAGAGCACCATACATCTCCCAAACAGAAAAGTCAAAAGCGACAGAATGAAACATAGTCCAAATATCGTTTTCTGAAAAATCAAAAAGATATTTATTATTTTTCATTAAACGTACAACGTTTCTATGACATAACATAGCACCTTTTGGCTTACCAGTAGAACCAGAAGTATAAATTATATATATTAAATCTTCTGGTGATATTTTAGTACCAAGATTATCAGAATTTCCTTGATAAATAGAAGTATTACTTAAATCAATATTTAAATTTTTTGTAAAATACTTAATATCATTTGATTTGTTTAAAGTTAGTAGTATTTTGCAATTACTGTCTTCTAACATGTAATTGACTCTATCATCTGGATAAGCCATGTTAAAAGGCAAATAACAGCATCCAGCTTTTATAATAGCAATAATACCTATTATCATTTCTAAGCTTTTATCCATTCTTAAACCGATAACATCTTGGTATTGGACACCATTTTGAATCATGTATCTAGCTAACTGATTAGCTTTCTTGTTTAATTCTTTGTAAGTTAAATTTTGGTCTTCAAAAACAACAGCGATATTATCAGGAGTTTTTTCCACTTGCTCTTCAAATAAATCCACTATTGTTTTATCTCGTGGATAATCTACTGATGTATCATTAAATTCATATAATATTTTGTGTTTTTCTTCTGGTGTAACAATTTCAATATTTTTTAATAAAATATCATTGTTATCTATAACTTGATTAATAATTGTTAGAATTCTTGCGTGTAAATCTTTTATATCTTGTTCATCATATTTTTCAGATTTATAATCATACGCAACAGTGATTGAATCTTCTCTGTGTAAGTCAAATAAATGTATTTGAAGCTCATCTGCACAATTTCCGTTAAATACCCAATCAGTTATATATTTAATATTATTTTCTTCTTCTACTGTTTTGGTAATCTGATAAGATAAAACTACGTTGTATAGATTTGGAATATTAGCATCTTTTTTTCTTAAATCTTCCAATATAGCTTGATATGGATATTTTTGATGTCTTAACAAAGACATAGAATTGCTTGCTATATTTTTACTAAAATCTATAAATGATAATTCGTGGTCTAAATTAATTCTTAAAGGAGCAGTGCTAATAAACATACCCATAGTATGTTTTTGATCAAAATTTGTTCTATTTAAAATTGGTGTTCCAATTACAAAGTCATCTAAATTACTTACTCTGCCTAAGTATAAAGAGTAAATAGCCATAAAAAAGTTATATATAGAAATTTTGTTGTTTGTACAAAATTCTTTTATTTTACTAATTTCTTTTTGTGGAATAATAAATTTTTCTCTTGCACCTTTGCATGAATGAGAAATATTTTTATTATCTTTCATAGAAGGAATAGATGCTACTTCTGGAACTGTTGTAAATACTTCATCCCAGTAAAATTTATCTTTTATATATTTTTCACTATTTATATATTCATTTTCATTATTTATATAATTTATGTATGAAGGAAATTGTTTTTCTTCATAAGTATTATTTAAAAGGCTTGAATAAATTCCGGTTACTTCTTTTGCAATTAAACCAAGTGTCCAAGAATCTCCAATAATATGGTGAACAGTAACAATAAATCCACCAGAATTATTTGGAAGTTTAAATAATATAAATTTAAATAAAAAGTTGTTTTCAAAAGAGAACGGTTGATTTGCCATTTCTAATGCTTTTTTCTCCATATCACTTTCGGAAGAAAAATCGAAAGTTTCAATATCAAATTCTTCATAAGAATTCTCGTATTGAACACAAGAGTTATTCTCTTCTTTAAACTTAAATCTCATGCTATCATTTGTTTTAACTAATTCATTAATAGACTTTTTAAGCACATCAAAATTAACTTCATCTTTAATATATACGTAACCACATATATTATTAACTGAAGTTCCTTTAAAAAACTTTTCTGTAAGCCATATTGAATTTTGTGGATTAGTTAATAAATGCCCCATAATTATTAGCCTCCCTATTTGACGTCTTCGCATAAATATACACACTTATTATATACCAAAGACGTGTGTTTTTTCGATTTGTAACATAAAAAAAATATTTATGTAATACATATGTAATATAACATAAAATAAGCGTGAAATTTGTCGAAAATGGGGGATTTCGTATAAAAAGTAAATTTTTTCAAATAATACAATTGACAAGAGTTAAAAAAAGTGCTATTATAATATATGCGTTTAGCAAAAAACAAATGGGTCAGTAGCTCAGTTGGATAGAGCACAGGCCTTCTAAGCCTGGGGTCGGGGGTTCGAATCCCTCCTGGCTCACCAAAACCTTAGAGAGTAGCGATACAACATCGACTACTCTCAATTTTTGTTTTTTAGACGTTTTCAAAACTTGTTTTTAATTGTGTTAAAAACTAGGAGATGTTTAAATCATGTATATAAAAAACACTTACGTTTTAGTAAGTGTTTAAAAATTAATTATATTGTAGTTAAAAAACAAAAGCGTTTTTAATATTTTGTGTTTAGGTGTAAATACTTTATACTTAATAAAATACTTTTGTATAGGATTAAAGAATACATTTAGTAATAAAATATCTTTAACTTTAAATTCAATGCCTTTCTTTTTTAAATAATCACAAGTAAACAATTTGCATGAAATACATTTTGCACTACAAGTATGGCTTTTTGTTAAGTATTCACATACTGTTAACTTTGAAAGAGGTCCCAATAATTTAGATTTATAATGTCTACAACAACCAGTTGTTGAAGTTGTATTTGTTTTCTCTGCACATTTATCATTTTTAAAATCACATAAGTTTTTTCCATAAAAATTATTATCTAGATAATCACAAACAGTATCATATATATAGTTATATCTATCATAATGATTATTATAAAATATAGCGTTGATAGCAGATATAAAATCATTATGTTGTTTATTAGATTTATTGTAATTTACTAAGTAACCTATTAATATTTTAGAGTCTCTTAAAACTCCTACATTTATTTTATTTAATATTACTAATTTTTTAATAAATAAC
>JAZSPC010000018.1:0-58753 GCA_045537285.1 Clostridia bacterium | reverse complement strand
CATTCAATTGTTTTCCATATACCATACATTCTTTTATTTCTTCTACTTTTCCATGTAATAATTCTATTTCTTCAGGATATATATTTTTACCATTTTGAGTAACTATTACATTCTTACTTCTACCAGTTATGTATAAAAATCCATCATTATCCAAATACCCTATATCTCCTGCATTAAACCAACCATCATTCATAACTTCATTTGTAGCTTCTTCATTTTCATAATATCCAAGCATTAATGTTTTACTCTTAATCCAAACTTCTCCTTCTCCGTTTTCATTTGGATTATTTATTTTTATATCCGCACATATTACAGGCTTACCAGCAGAACCAACTTTTGTATCATACTCTGGTGTTAAAGCTGCAATTGGAGCTGTCTCTGTTAAGCCGTAACCTTGCAGGAACATAATACCTATATCTTGTACCCATTTGCCAACTTTTGCATCTATTGGTGCAGCAGCTGAAACTATAAATCTTAGGTTTCCACCCAAATTTTCATATATTTCATTAAATACTTTTCTTTTAATATCTATTCCTACTGTTTTTAAAGCATTTGTAACATGTATCATTGAGTTTACAAGTCCTGCTTTTCCACCTTTTTCTATACTTGCATTTATCTTTTTATATAGGTTTTCTATTAATAAAGGAACCGCAAGCATTGCTGTTGGTTTTGTTTCTTTCAAGTTTGGAACAATATGTTTTAAGCCTTGACATACTGCAACTGAACATCCACAAGCCATTGGTAATAAAAAACCTATTGTAGATTCATATGTGTGATGTAATGGTAAAACAGAGAATAATCTATCTGTTGGATATAGTCTTACATAAGCTGAAACCGCATTTATGTTTTCTGCCAAGTTTCTATTACATAGCATAACACCTTTTGATTGAGAAGTTGTTCCAGATGTGAATATTAATACTTTAAATTCTTCTGGATCAATTTCTATTTTCATAAATGAATCGTCACCTTGTGCAACTAATTCTTTACCTTCATTTAAAATTGTATCTAAACCAACATATCTCCCATTTAATTTATCATTACTATACATTTCTGCAAAGTATTTAACTCCTGGAAGATCATCCGCTATTTTCTTTACCACATCTTTCATTCTTTCAGAATAGATTACAATTGAAGCTCTTGAACGTTTTATTACATTTTCTAGTTCATTTGCTGGTAACTCTTTATCTGTTGGAACTGCAATACCTACTCCGCAAAGTGCTGACATATATGAGATATACCACTCATATGTAGTTTCACTAACTATAACTATTCTTTCACCTTTTAAATTATATTTATTAGTTAAGGCTGTACCTAACGCTATAACATCTTCACCAAATTTTTTATATGTAATTTCTTCAAATTCGCCTTTTGGATTGAATTTTTCTAATATAAATTCTTTATTAGCATAAATCTCTGTGCTTCTTTCGAATATTTCTTTTATTGTTTTATATTCTGTTGGTTTATATTGTTTTTTATCTTTTTTTACTTCGCCTTCTTTATTTATTTTGTCATAATCAATATTAACCTCTGGAATATTTTCAATTCCTTTCATTTTTAGTTTTGGAAATTTAAAATCTGGTATTTTAATTTTTATTTCTCTCATTCTTCCTTACACTCCTATTGCTTTTTTAGTTTTATTATAAAGTCTTTCTCAATCTCTTTGTATATTTTTGGTATTTCAATTTCTTTATCATGTCTTAATTTATATACCATTGTTGAACAAGTAAATCCAAATATTCCTGATGCCATTACACTGCTGTCCCCATCAATAAGTTCTCCTTTTTTAATTCCTTCTTTTATAATGTTTTCTATCATATTAATGTATTCAAAAACATATTCTCTACACATCATATTTCTAGGTTCTCCACCCCATATTTGTGATAGAAGCATTGATATGAAATTTTCATATTTTACAATAATTTTTATTTGTATTAAGATTATTGCTTTTAGTTTATCAATACTTTTTTCTAGTTTTGAACATTTAATATCTACGCTATTTTTTAAAAGCTTCATTCCTTCTTCTACTAAGAAATTAAATATTTCTTCTTTTGTAGAGAAATGATAATATAAGGTTCCTTTTGCTACTCCTACAACTGATGTTATTTCTTCTATGCTTGTAGCTTCATAACCTTTTTTAGCGAAAAGCTCCATTGATGTTTCGAATATTTTTCTCTTTGTTTTGTTCATTATTTTCACCTTTTCTATTATACAATATATATAATTTTGATGCAATTAAACTGAACGGGCAGTTCAATAAATATTATATCGTATTAATATTAACTTAATTTTAACAATTTAAAGTTTAGAAAATCTGCACTTACTAAATCAAATTTAATTCCTTCTACTTCTCCCGTCATTGCTCCTGAATGTGATATTCCATGAAGATGTCCATAAATACATCTTTTTACATTATATTCTTTTAAGATATATAATATTTTTCTTTCGAATTCATTATCTAAATAATTTTTGCTTATAGGTGGGTAATGCATACATGCTATTATTTCTTTATTCTTGCTTTTTGCATCTTTTAAAGATAATTCTAATCTTCCTATTTCTCTTTCAATTATCTTTCTATCATTAGATTTTGTATAATCCCAACCTCTTGTTCCTGCTACTACATAGTTTTCTATTTCATAGCTATTGTTAAATAATATATCTATTGTATTAAAGTTATTTTCTTTTAAATATTTTTTAATATTTGTTAAGGTTGTCCACCAATAATCATGGTTCCCTTTTAATAATATTTTTTTACCTGGTAAACTATTTAAAAACTCAAAATCTTTATATGTATCTTCTAAATATGTCTCCCAAGAAAAATCTCCTGGTATTAAAACAGTGTCTTCTTCTTTTACTTTTTCTAACCAATCTTTTTTTATCTTTTCTGCGTGATTTTCCCAATTAGGTCCAAATATGTCCATTGGTTTATCTGTATTAAATGATAAGTGTAAATCTGCTATTGCATATATTGCCATTATTCTTGCACCTCCAATTTCAAATTTGGAATTGCATTTAAGTCTAAGTATCCTCTTTTACCTTCAATGAAATTATAGTAACCTGCTGCTGCTATCATTGCAGCATTATCTGTACATAGCTTTAATTCTGGGAAATATACTTCTATATTATTTTGTTTCCCCATCTTTTCAAACTCTGCTCGTATATATGAGTTTGCAGATACTCCACCTGCTAAAACTACTTTCTTTAATCCTGTATGTTTTGTAGCTCTTAATGTATTTTCTATTAACACTTCTGTTGTAGCTTTTTCAAAACTTGCACACAAATCAGCTTTGTTAATATTTGGGTATTTATGATTCAAATTTAATACTGCTGTTTTTATACCACTAAAACTAAAATCTAAATTTTCAAAATGTGTTTTCGGAAGCTCAATATTGGCTTGTCCTTCTTTTGCTAATTGATCTATCTTAGGTCCACCAGGATAATCTAATCCAATTACTCTTGCAACTTTATCATATGCTTCACCTATTGCATCATCTCTTGTAGAACCCAAAATTTCAAAATTAGTATAATCTTTTATATGTACTAATATTGTATTTCCACCTGATATAAGTAAACATAGGAATGGTGGTTTTAATTCTTTATATGTAATGTAATTTGCTGCAATATGTCCTTCTATATGATTTACTGGTACTAGTGGCTTATTTAAGGCATAGCTTAATGCTTTTGCATATGCAACTCCTACAAGTAATGCACCTACTAGGCCAGGACCTTGTGTTACACATATACTATCAATATCTTCAAACGTAACTTTTGCTTCTTCTAATGCCTTTTTTGTAACAGAAGAAATAGCTTCTGTATGATTCCTAGAAGCTATTTCTGGCACAACTCCACCAAACTTTTCATGTATTGGTACTTGTGAATTTATAACATTAGAAAGAACTTCTCTACCGTTCTTTACAACCGATACAGAAGTTTCATCACAACTTGATTCAATTCCTAGTGTGTATATATCTTTCATAAATTCTCCTTAAAATAATCTAAATATTGAGAATACTCCCCACATTACGCCTTCGTAAATCAAATTAATAATTGGTGAGATTATTAAACTTGCTAAACCTGTAATCCATATAACTAAAAATACTATATGGAATATATCTCCATGTTCTATTACCCATCTTCTTGCATTATACGGTAAATAGTTTATAAATATTTTTGAGCCATCTAATGGTGGAAGTGGTATTAAATTAAATACTCCTAATCCTATATTTATATATATCAATGCATCTATTAAAGTGTACAATATTCCACCATATTGCAAATTTGCAAATTTCATTAGAGATACTAAACCAATACTAGAAATTATTGCTAATCCAAAATTCATAAGCGGTCCTGCAAGAGAAACTAACATTTCTCCTTTATCCATTCTTACATCCCTATTAAAATTTCTTGGATTTATTTGTACGGGTCTTCCCCATCCGAATCCAGCAAACATTAATAACATAAATCCTATTGGATCTATATGGCTCATAGGGTTTAAATTTAGTCTTCCTTGCATTCTTGGGGTATCATCTCCTAATTTGTCTGCTGTCCAAGCATGTGCAAATTCATGAAATGTTATTGCTAAAATTACAGCTGGTAATGTAAGTAGTAACGCTATAAGATCTTCTTGTGTATAACCCATTAGTGTTCTTAATAGCAATGCACCTAATAAAACATATATAAATCTTTTATCAAAACCAAATCCAAACATTAAAAAATTCCTTTCTTCTATGCTTTTGTATTATTTATGATATTTTGTTTCCACTTATAGCTCTCTCTAATTTTATTCCAACACCATTATCATTATATATAGATTCTCTCATATTAACTGTAACTTTTCCATTTTTATATTTAAAATAAGCTTCTATTACACCCTTGCTGCTAGAAGCAGAAGCATAACCAGTTGATGTATTATAATTCATAGTATATCCCCAAAACTTTATTTTTCCTCCACTAACAGAAATTGTTTCTACACCACTTGCAACTTGTGTATCTGTTTTAGTAGAACTTCCATTTTCATAACGATCTTCTTTTATATTTATACTATAATCTCCTGCTATTTCTTTAAGTGTTGGATAACCCGTCTTCTTTGTAGTAGTTGTTGTCCCCAAACTAGTACTACTGCTTGGTTTTTTAGTTGTAGTTCCTTTGTTTGATGATGTGTTTTTTGAACTACTTGTAGTATCTTTTGAAGCAGAATTCCCTTTATTGCCTTTTAAAGAGCTTGCTGATGACATTACTGATTCAGTTAATTTAGAACTATCTCTTCCACCTTCAACAGAAAATCCTGCTGATAAACTTTCGAATACATCTTCAACACTATTTATGCCTTTATCAAAGCTATATCCTATTGCTCTTACCATACCAGGAAGAAGAGCTATTAATATTACAATTCCTATTATTACTATTGGGATTGCTATAAATATAGATTTATCTTTTTGTTCTACTTCGCCCACAACTTTAATATGTGTATGTTTTGATTGCCATTTTAATCTTTTAATTGGTAGCCATAATCCATATATTCCAAAAGTTATTATTGTTAAGAAATTCCATAGCATCTGTTTTCCAAATAAGCCAATTGCTTTACCATTAAATACTAATTTTTTTCTATTTATTACTGTATGTTTATTTATCCATCTTAATTTAAAGCAAACTGTAAATGGAGCTACTAATCCAAAAGTTATAATATTTAAGAAGGTACATAATAAATTGATACCTATTAACTGAATTGTTTTTCCATCAAAGAAACTTTCTTCTTTAACAAATTCTTCATCTTCAAAATGAATATTAGATATAACCCATTTTGTTTTCTTTATAGGAATAAATAATGCATAAACTCCAAATGTTATAATTGTTAGCAATACCCATTTAAATTTGTTAACAAATAAGTCTCCACCTGTTCCTTCGAATTTTAATCTCTTACCATTATATACAGTATGTTTTATTTGATAAGAATAAAGCATACATTTTCCCCAAGGAGCTGCCATTCCTAATGTTACTATTGTTATTAAAAACGCTAACAATTTCCAACCAATTAACTCTATTAAAGTGCCATCAAAATATGAATCTGTTCTTATTTCTTTTTTTATTGGTTCTACTTCTTGGTATACCTCTACTTCTTCAAATTTTTGATTTTTGTTTTCAGCAATTTCCTCTTTGTTTTCAAGTACTTCTTTTTCCATAATTCATCTCCCTTTATCAGATTTATTATCTATTAAATTTATATTAAAGTTCTTTTTATTTCTTTTATAATTCCTTTTCACAATCTAGCTGTTTATCTATTTCATATAACTCTTTAAAAACACTACCATCTATATCATCTTTACTCTTTACAACTGGTATACTCAAATGCATAAAACTATCTAACTCTCCTGGATAACTTGTTACGTTTCCATTTGGATAATGATGTAGCAATCTTCTGAAAGTTAACAACAATCTTTCTGTCTTTATTTCACTTATTAAGTCTACTTTGTTATATGCCTTTTCAAAATAGTTTAATTCCCTTATATATACATCAGGACATCTTTCTATATCTTCTTCTGTCCAGCCTTTTTCAAAATCTTCTAATATTTTTTTGTTTCTTTTAGTATGATAATCATAATCAAGAACATATAAACTTGGAACTTCTATTTCAGAAATATTTTCTTTATGTAATAAATTTATAAAAATACTTAATGCTAATAAATGTTTTGGTTCAACTTTATATGTATCTTCTTTTAGTACACCTTCATTTGCTTTATATCTTTTTTTATTAATTTCTTGTTCTAAATCATTATATTCACCACGAGGCCAACTTTTATCTTGAATTGACCCTATATAGCATATTCTTTTTCCATTTTTCTCATATAGCCCATATCTTATTACAGGTAGTGTATAATTAGGTCTAACTAACAATTCCTTGTTATCATAATGATTCTTATCATAAATTGTTATTTCAATTTCCCTAGAATTTTCATCCCAAGTTCTTGCTATACCATTTCTTACACAAAGTATGTTATTATCTAAAAATGCTATTTTCCCTAAACAAGTTTCTTCATTATATTTTTCAAATGTAGTATCATTTACCATATCCACTTGTTTTCTTAAAAATTCTTCCGGATTATTAAAATCATCTGGTGTAGCCCTTAACCATATTTGCTCAAAAAAATTATTTTTCTCATATCTAGTAAAACCTGACATTCCTGTTCTTAGAAAATATAATTCTATTTGTTTTTCATAAAGCTGCCTTAATAATTCAAAGAACTGTTTGTAATCTTTTACTATCATAACAGGTGTTTCAGTATTTTCATCACTTTTTTGTTTTATTGCTTGTAATATTTTTTGAGATTTTTCTTTATTAAAGTCATATTTTTCTGAATAGCTTTTTAAAGTATTCTCTATAAATTCTATTGCTTCATCTTCTCTAAATTCGAATTTAAAGTTAGGCAAATCTTCACTGAATAATATTTGATACAGTGTTTCTGTTATGAATTCTCTTGTTACATTTTTATAAGTTGGCATCCAACTTTCTGCTACTGTTCCTGCATATTGTTTCATACTCTCTCCAAATTTATTATAATTTATAAATCTTCTGTTTTAAATAGTAAGTAGCCTTCGTATAAATAACTGTTATCTATACCCTTAATATATACTTCTCTATCATTTATCTTGTCTGTCAAGCTTTGTTTTAGTAATTCTTTAATTTCAGTATCTTTTATAGGACTACGTTCCATTGCAAGCAAGTAATCAGTTTTATCAACTTTACTCCAATCAACTACTAGATTTAACTCTTTTTTCAAAATCAAATCCAACCAAATTCTTGTGCTTCTTCCATTTCCTTCTCTGAATGGATGTGCAATATTCATTTCCACATATTTTGCTATTATTTCTTCATATGTAGATTGTGGCATTTTTTCAATATTTTTAAGTGCCTCTTCAAGATAAGCAATAGGTGTAAATCTAAAATTTCCTTTTGCTATATTTACTTTTCTTATTTCTCCTGCAAATTCATAAATTTCATCAAATAAATATTTATGAATTTCCTTTAAAGCTTCAAATGTTCCCGCTTCTAATGTATTTAAGTAACCTGTCTCAAACATTTCTTTTGCACGAGTTTTACTAATTTTTTCTTCTTCTCTTGCTAATTCTGCTTGGTCAGTAATATTTAATTTATTTTCTAAAATCATTTTTACCTCCTAAGGTAATTGTTTATCTTTCATCTCCGTCTTTATCTATAATATATTTTACATCTTCTCTTAATCACATAATCTTAATCATCTATATATTAATCTATTTTAACTTTATGATAATGGCTTCATTGTTGGGAAGAATAACACATCTCTAATTGATGATGAGTTAGTAAGAAGCATTATTAATCTATCTAATCCTATTCCTAATCCACCTGTTGGAGGTAATCCTATTTCTAGGGCATTTACGAAATCTTCGTCCATTCCACCAGCTTCTTCATCACCTTTTTCTTTTGCTTCAACTTGTTTTAAGAATCTTTGATATTGGTCTATTGGGTCATTTAATTCTGAATATGCATTTCCATATTCTCTTCCACCAATAAATAACTCGAATCTTTCAACTAATTCAGGTTGATCTTTCTTTCTTTTTGTAAGTGGAGATATTTCTACTGGGTAGTCTATTATAAATGTTGGTTGAATTAATGTTTCTTCAACAAATGTTTCGAAAAATTCATTTATAATATGTCCTCTTGTATTTTTGATATCTTCGAATTCAACACATTTTTCTTTTGCTATTGCTTGTGCTTCGCTATCTGTTTTAATTGTATTGAAATCTACTCCTGTTACTTCTTTTATTGCATCTATCATAGATACTCTTCTCCATCCAGGAGTTAAATCTATATCCATACCTTCATAACTTAATTTTGTTGTTCCTAATACATTATTAGCAACTGTTGAAATTAAGTTTTCAGCTATATTCATCATATCATTATAGTCTTCATATGCTGAGTATAATTCCATACAAGTAAATTCTGGATTATGTTTAATATCCATTCCTTCATTTCTGAAATTTTTACCTATCTCAAATACTTTATCAATTCCACCAACTATTAATCTTTTTAAGTTTAATTCTGGTGCAATTCTTAAATACATTTGAAGGTCTAATGTGTTGTGATGTGTTATAAATGGTCTTGCTGCATCGCCTGTTGCTACTGTTGTAAGCATTGGTGTTTCAACTTCCATATAACCTTTTTCATCCATAAATCTTCTTATTTCTTTTAATATTTTACTTCTTAATACAAAAGTATCTTTTACTTCTGGATTCATTATTAAATCAACATATCTTTGTCTATATCTTAAATCCATATCTTTTAAGCCATGGAATTTTTCTGGTAATGGTCTTAAAGATTTGGTAAGAAGAACTACTTCTTTTGCATGAATTGAGATTTCTTCTGTTCTTGTTTTGAATACGAAACCTTTTATTCCTATAATATCTCCTATATCATAAGTTTTAAATGCTTTGTAGCTTTCTTCTCCCAAATCATTTATGCTAACATAGCTTTGTATTCTTCCTTCTCCATCTTGAATAGTACAAAAAGATGCTTTACCCATAATTCTTTTTGCCATAATTCTACCAGCAACAGATACATCTTTGCCTTCAAATTCTTCATAATTGTTTTTAATTTGACCTGATGTTTCTGTTCTATCATATTTGGTTATTTCATAAGGATTTTTACCTTCTTTTTGTAACTCTTCTAATTTTTCTAATCTTACTTGCATTAGCTTATTTAAATCTAACTCTACTTCTTGTTCTACATTGTTATTTTCTTCGTTCATTTTATTCCTCCATTACCTTTTAATTATTAAAGAATTTATCAAATTCTTCTGTCGATATTGTTTCTCTTTCTAGTAACTCATTTGCCACTTCATGAAGTATATTCATATTTTGACTTAATATTAATTCCGCTTTTTTATATGCTTCATCTATAAATTTCTTGATTTCTTTTCCAACTGTGTCTTCAATATTTTCTCCAAATAGTTGTAATTCATAAGGATTATCTGTTTTTAAAGATATTGGTCCTACAACATCACTCATACCATAAACTGTAACCATATCTTTTGAAATTTTTGTTGCAACTTCTATATCATTGCTTGCACCTGTTGAAATATCATTTATTGCTAGTTTCTCAGCTACTCTACCACCAAGTAGTGCAACTAGTTTTTCTTCCATTTGAGTTTTTGAGATATAGAATTTATCTTCATCTGTTTTGTATAAAGTGTATCCACCTGCAAAACCTCTTGGAATTATTGATATTTCTTTTACATCTTCAACACTTGGTAAGAATTTGCTTACAATTGCATGTCCTGCTTCATGATATGCTGTTAGCTTTTTATCTTTTTCTGATATTACTCTACTTGTTTTTTGAATACCTACTGTTACTTTTTTAACAGCTTCGTCTAAATCTTCTCTTGTTATAGCTTTATGTTTATTCACTGTTGCAACTATCGCAGCTTCATTTAAAACATTGGCAAGTTCTGCACCCGTAAAGCCTGCTGTATCTTCTGCTATTTCTTTAAAATCCAGTCCTGTTTCAAACTTTTTGTTTGCACCATGTATTTTTAAAATTTCTTCTCTCCCTTTTACATCAGGTGTTTGAATTGTTATTTGTCTATCAAATCTTCCCGGTCTTAAAAGAGCCGTATCTAGCATTTCTGGTCTGTTTGTTGCTGCTAAAACTATAACTGTTTCTGTACTTTCAAACCCATCCATTTCAACTAATAGTTGGTTTAATGTTTGATTATTTTCCGTTTCTGCTCCACTATTGCTTGTTCTTCTTGCACCTATCGCATCAATTTCATCTATAAATATTATACAAGGAGCCATTTTTTTAGCTTTTTCAAACAACTTTCTTACTCTTGAAGCACCAAGTCCTGCAAACATTTCTATAAACTCTGAACCACTCATTGATATAAATGGTACACCTGCTTCTCCTGCAACTGCTTTCGCAATTAGAGTCTTACCTGTTCCTGGTTTACCACAAAGCAAAATTCCCCTTGGAACTTTTGCTCCCATATTCAAAAATCTTTTTGGATGTTTTAAAAAGTCTACTATTTCTACTAATTCGTTTTTTTCTTCATCTAGTCCTGCTACATCTTTAAATCTAACATTAGTATCATTTTCTTCTCCATTATATACCTTCTTTTCTCCGCCTAATCCTTGCATTTTGAATAGCATTATGAACATTGCTAGAATTACAAGTGTTGGAAATAGTTGTAATAGTGTTGAAGAGATTCTCACCATAATATTTACTGGTTTTTGTACTAACTTAATATCTTTTCCTTCTAGCACCTTGTTTTGTATTAACTCAGTAAATGCTTCTTTATCCAAAATACTTACCGTCTTTTCTTCTTCTATATCTTTATATTTTACTTTTGCTGTTGTGCTACCAGAGGTTATTTCTATCTCTTCTATTTTTTCTTCTTCAATATCTTTTATTAATTGAGTATATGCTACTTCTTTATCTTCATTTTTGTTTTGATTATTGAAATACACATATACAATTGCAACCATTAATGCAATTATTACAACTGCTAAGATTGAATAATATATAGCATTTAAAGACTTTTTGTCTTTCTTTTTATTATTTTTCCTTTTCTCTTTTTCTTTGTTTGCCATTTATTTAATGCTCCTTAAAATTTATTGTTTTTCTTGTATGACAGAAGGATTTACTCCACCTTCTAATTCTCCTTCATCTTCTTTTTGTTTTTTCTTCCTACCTTTATTTTCTTTTTGCTCTTTTTCTTGATTTTCTTCTTCTTTTTCCTTTTCTTTTTCTTCTTTTTGTTTTTGCATTTCTTGTCTTACTTTTTCTTGTTCTTGTGCTATTTTAATTAATTCAACTTGGCGATTTATAAAGTCTGTTTTTATCATCAAAATTGCGACAACTATATAAATATATGAAATGGTGTTATACATAAGTTGGAAGTGTTTTACCGTAAATCCTGTTAATAAATTAACTATTACATATATTAAATTCAATAACACTGGTAATGTTATTGCATGTACTGCAATATTAAAAGATGGTGCAAATTTTAGTCTTATTCTTGTCATTCTTGAAACAAGGAAAGCTAAAAGTGAAAGTATTAATACATCTACAAATATTGATATAAAGTAAACTATAAATAAATATACAAATATCATTAAGTATACTGATGAATATATTGAAACAACATTCATTTCATCTATATAATTTATAACATCTTGTTTAGTAATCTCTGTTAAGCCATATGCATTTACTAAATCAGTATATTTATACATGACTTGTCCTGTTGTACCGTTTGATGTCATTATAACTTTATCTTTTAATATTAATACTGCTACTGTACTTTGTTTTATCTCTTCTTCATATTTTACTGTTGCATCTTCTGTTATATTTGTATCAATAATTACTTTTCCAATTGACTCTTCAAATTGTTCAAGAATTATTGGTTGTTCTCCATTAACAGTTATTTGACCATTAGAATATGAGAATTCTGGCAAAGCAATTTTTAAATTGCTGTAAACATTATTTAAACTATCCACTATTTTATAGCTATAAAATGCTGTTACTATTACAGTAAATATCAAAACTAATTTTAGCAAATATTTAAATGCAACTTTTGGTTGTTCTCCTGCAAAATCCTCATATTTATCTAAATCTTTCACACTTTTAAATGCTTGTTTAAAAAAGTTTGTTCTTTGATTATTTTCTTCCATTATACAATTATTCTCCTAGTTTTTATTTACTTCCATTCCATCTTTGGTATCCTTAACAGTATACCCAAAAGAAAGCAATTTATCTCTTAATTCATCTGATTTTTGCCAATCTTTATTTATTCTAGCTAATTTTCTTTCTTCTACTATTTTGATAATTTCTTCTGGCAATTCTACTTTTTCTTCTTTTTCTATATTTAAACCTAAAACATTATCAAATTTTAATAACAACTTAGCTAACATAGGTGATTTTTTCTCATATTTTACTACATCCCAAATTACACTTAGAGCTTGTGGCATATTTAAATCATCATTTATTGCTTCTAAAAATCTTTCTTCAAAATCTCTAACAACACTTTCTTCAACTTCATCACTTCCTGATAAATGTTTTTTATAACCTTCTCTTAAACGATTTAATGCTACTTTTGCTGCATCCATTGCTTCAAACGTAAAGTTTATTGGTTTTTTATAATGTGAAGAAAAGTTAAACATTCTATATACTTCTGGTAAATATCCTTTTTCTTTTAAATCTTCCAATGTATAAAGATTATTTAAGCTCTTAGACATCTTTCCACCATTTACTTGAAGAAAGTCTATATGCATCCAGTAGTTTGCAGGTATATGACCACAATATCCTTTGGCTTGTGCAATTTCATTTTCATGATGTACTGGAATGTGGTCCATTCCACCTGTATGAATATCAAAAGTTTCTCCTAAATATTTTTCTGACATTGCACTACATTCCAAGTGCCATCCTGGATAACATTTTCCCCAAAAAGTGTCCCATTTCATTAAATGATTTTCTGGTGCTTTTATCCATAAAGCAAAGTCAGTTGGCTTTTTCTTGCTTTCATCAAAATCTACTCTTGCGCCTGCTTTTTGATCTTCTATATTCCTATTTGATAACACTCCATATTTATCTAATTTTGATGTATCAAAATATATAGTATTATCTGTTTCATAAGCATATCCATTTTCTATAATTTGCTTAACATAGTTTTCCATTACATCTATGTGCTCAGTTGCCCTACATATAATTTCTGGCATATCAATATTTAATTTTTTCATATCTTCTAAGAAAGCATTAGTATAAAAATCCGCTATTTCAAACGGATTTTTATTTTCTCTTTTTGCAGCTTTAAGCATTTTATCTTCGCCTTCATCTGCATCTGAAACTAGATGTCCTACATCTGTTATATTCATTGCATGAGTTAATTTATATCCATTATATTTTAATACTCTTCTTAGATTATCCATAAATAGATAAGCTCTAAGGTTACCAATATGAGCAAAATAATATACTGTTGGTCCACAAGAATACATTTTTACCTCATTTGGATTAATTGATTTAAACTCTTCTTTTTTTCTTGTAAGAGTATTATATATTTTTAAGCTCATATTGTTTCCTCCTTATATATTTTTATTATTGAGCAGTATTATCTACTGTTGTATCTGTTGGTGCATCTGTATTAGTTGATGGTGTTTCGTTTTCTGGCTCAGTTGTAACTGGTGGTGTTACAGGTGTTGGCACCTTAACTATTACTGTTCTAGTAGCTGTTCCAATGTTTCCTGATGTATCTGATACAGTGTATGTAATTGTATATGTTGCTGCTACACTTGTATTTACAGTTCCTGTTGTTATAATCTTGTCTGAAAGTATTCCATCAACATCATCAGTCGCTGTTGCTCCCAATTCTGTATATGTGTCTCCAACTGTTAAAGTTAATGTGTTTCCACCCGTTATACTAATAACTGGTGCGGTAGTATCTGCTTTACATACATCACAAATTTCATCTGTTAATGTATATTTGGCATCTCCTGCTTTTTTCCAAGATTTACTATCTGTATCTCTTGTAATAAATATTTTTGTTTCTCTATTTCTGCAAAACTCGCCTGATACTTTATTAGAAGCTGTACAAACTTCTGCTTCAACATGACATGTACATGTTTTTTCTGGTGCTGTTCCTTTTACAAAGTTTTCTGTATATACTCTACTTCCTCTTGGGTCATTTTTACAAAGTTCAGTTGCACGAAGTCCTGAATCTTTACATACCGCAACCGTTGTTATCTTATCTGGCTTTTTAAATGTTGCGGATTTCAAACCTTTATGTATAGCTGTCATTACATTATCCCAAATTGTAGTTGCATTTGATCTTGAACCACTTGGAATTGTTGTTTGTGTATCATATCCATACCAAGTTGCTGCTGTGTAGTATGGTGTAAATCCACATAACCATTTGTCATAGTTATCACTTGTTGTTCCTGTTTTAGCTGCAACATCTATTCCAGATATTTTACAAGCTGTTGCTGTTCCTCCTGTATTTGTAGGTTCTATTAATAATTCTTTTAAAATATATGCATTTTGTTCAGAAAATACTCTTTCTTTTTCTTGGTTAGCTTCTATTATTACTTTTCCATTACTATCAACAACTTTTGTGTAGAATGTTGGTTCTATATATTCTCCATTATTAGCTATTGTAGCATAAGCTCCTGCCATTTGTAGCGGAGAAATTCCTCTTGTTATCCCACCTAATGCTAATGATAAGTTATTATCATTAGTACTATCCATAGAAGTTACACCTAACTTCTTCAAATAACTTAATGCTTTTGATGGATCTAGGTCTTTTAATAGTTGAACTGCAACTGTATTTGATGAAACTCTTATTGCCTGTCTCATATTTGATAAACCTTTATATCCTGAGTATGCATTTGATGGTGACCATTTTTTATATGTAACTGGTACATCATCATAAACAGATGCTGCTGTAATTAATCCTTCTTGCAATGCAGGTCCATACACAGCTATTGGTTTTATAGAAGAACCTGGTTGACGTCTTATTTCATTTATTCTGTTTAAGTTACCAGTAGTTTTTTCTCCTAATGTTCCAACTGCACCTACTACATAACCTGTTTTATGGTCTATAACTACCATTGCAGATTGAGCTGCTTCTTTAACTTTTGTTTTCTTTCCATCTATTGTTTTTGTAACCGTTGTTTTCGTTTGATATTTTGTTTTAGCATATTCTTTTTCTAATGTCTCTTGTATGTTATCTACTTCTGTTGAATATATTGTAAATCCGTTACTTAACAGATATGTTTCTGCATATTCTTTATCCATCCCTTTTTCAGTAACTAATTGATTTATTATTTGTTTTACCATAGCTTCTGTATGAGATGAATATGTAGATGTATCAACAACTTTTCCTTCTTTAAAGTTCAATCCAGCTTCAACTTCTGCTACTGCTGTATTATATTCTTCTTCTGATATCATTTCTTGTTCTTTCATAAAAGAAAGTACCAAATTGGTTCTGTTTTTAATTTTTTCACTTCTATCTGTTTCGCCAAATGGGTTATATCCGTTTGGTCCATTTGTAATACCAGCTATAAAGGCACTTTCTGCAAGTGTCAAATTTACTGGATCTTTACTAAAATAATATTGTGATGCCATACCAACACCATGTACATTTCCACCTAAGAAGATAATATTCATATACATTTCAAGTATTTGATCTTTTGATAAAATGTTTTCTACTTGGTATGCTCTTATCATTTCCTTTACTTTTCTTAATGCACCTTCTAAGCCACGAGCATCTTTTTCGTTAGTAATGTTTTTTACTAATTGTTGTGTTATTGTACTTCCACCACCAACTGATGAACCTTCACCTTTATTAATCATAAAGTAAAGGATTGCTTTACCGGTTCTTAGTATATCTACACCATGATGTTCTTCAAATCTTTTATCTTCTATTGCAACAAAAGCATTTGGAAGATATGTTCCCATTTCACTTTTACTTAATATTTTTCTATTTTCAGTTCCATTTAGAACTGCTATTTGTTGTGTTTCGGAATCTACTACAACACTATTTGAAAGATTTATAATTAAATCTTCTTTTGTTATAGCATATTTAGTACTCATCCCTACTAAAAGTCCAGCACAAATACCAGCCCCTATAATCATTAGTATAAAAAATGCTAATAATATTTTAGGCCATATTCTTCTCTTTTTATTATTCTTTGTTGTTTTAGTTTTCTTTACTTTTTTTACTTTCTTTGTATCATCTTTTTGTTTTTTATTTTTTCCCATTTTACTACACTTTCCTTTCGTTTTTCGAAATTCATTTTTAGCATTAAATTAACGCGCATAATAAACAATAATATTATATTATAAATTAACAAAAAGATAAAGAGTTTTGGCAAAATTTTCACATATAAATGTAAAAAAATGCATACATTTTATTAATAAATTATCAGAAAGAAGTGATTCAATGTTTGTATATAATTTAAAAGTAAATGGAAATGCTATTTTTAGGGTAATAATAATCTCTATAATTATTGTATCTCTAATAATTTTTTCTGTTTCAGTATACAATTTTTATTACAAAAGCAAGTTCGTTATAAATGATTCTCTCCCATCAAATTCTATTGCCGAAATTGAAGCACATGAATATACTAACATTTTAAAACAAGTTTATGATGATGTTGATACTTATGTTGGGCAATCCATCAATTTTACAGGGTATGTATATAAACTTTATGATTTAAAAGAAACAGAATTTGTTTTAGCTAGGGATATGGTTATTAACTCAGACTCGCAAAGTGTTGTAGTAGGCTTTTTATGCTCTTATGATAAAGCAAAAGATCTAAAAGAAGGAACATGGGTAAATGTAACCGGTGAAATAATAAAAGGATATTATCATAATGAAATTCCTGTAATCGATATAAATAAAATTGAAGAAACTACAAAACCAGAAGAAGAATATGTTTATCCTCCCGACAACACATATATTCCAACTTCTGTTATACTTTAAAAAGTGGCTTATAGCCACTTTTTCATTTTCTATCTAATATTGTTTTTACAACCCCATTATCTATCATTGTTTCAAAAATATTTTTTAATATTATTAAAATTACAGGTCCAACAAACATTCCTGCAACACCAATTATTTTAAAACCTGTATACATTGCAATTAGTGTAAATATCGGATGTATTCCTATGTGACTACTTACTATTCTTGGCTCAACTAATTGTCTTGTAACTATAATTACTATATATAAGACAATCAAACATATTGCAAGCTGAATATCACCATTAAATGCTGATATCACGGCCCACGGAAGCATTATTGTTCCTGCTCCTAATATTGGAAGTGCATCTATAAATCCTATAAATAAAGCAATAACCACTGGATATCTAACATTCATTCCAATTAAATTTAATAGTACTAAGCCCACTAATACTATTGAAAATGATATTAATATCATGACCCCCTCTGCTTTTAAATAATCTCCTAATGAAGAAATTACTTTTCTTAGTTTATATCCAAATTTATTAACCCAGTTTCTAGGCAAATGATGTTCCATCTGGTCTAATATATACATTTTATCTGTGCAAACAAAATATGTTGCCACAATTGTTATTCCTATATATATCATTAATTTAGGAATATGTGTTACTGTGTTTAATATACTAGTTAATGCTTTTTGTGCTACATTAGTTCCTTCTATTGTTAAATCATTCAAACTATTTTGCACAATTGTTTTTATCTGTTCTGGTATTTTTATATTATCAAATTTAAAGCTACTTACTAAACTTGTAACTGTGTTTGTAATATTCTCCATATTATTATTTAAATTTTCTAAAATATTTGAGGCTTCTGTAATAAGGCTTGTTATTCCCCATATAAGTATACCTATAATTATTACAAAAACTAATATTAAAGTAATTATTGCACTTACTTTGCGGGTTAAATTTGTAACTTTCATAACTTTTCTAATTAATGGTTCTATAATTAAGCTTATTATAAATGCAATTAAAAATGGAATATAAAAAATAGAAAGTTTAAATGCTATGTATAGCAATAATAGTGTAAATACAAATGCTACTATTCTTTTTCCTACTTTTTTGTAATAGTTCATATCTGTAATCATAAAACCTCCTTATTCCTATTTTATGTAGAATAAGAAGGTTTTATTAAAATTTATTTATTATTTTTATTATCACAATTACAAATGTGTTCGAAAGTTGTTCCTACACATTCACAACTTATATTTTGGTGTTTTGCTAAATCTCCCATTGTTAGTATTCCAACTAGTTTTCCATTTTCTGTTACCGGTATTCTTCTTATACCTGTTTTTCCCATATTTTCAGCTGCTGTATTTACTTCTTCATTACAATCACAACAAACTGTATTACATGTCATTATCTCACTTACATTTGTGTTACAAACATCTTTATCACAAGCTATACTTCTTAGTATAATATCTCTATCTGTTAAAATCCCCACAACACACTTTTTATCATCACATACAGGTATACACCCTACTCCATTTTGATTCATCATTTTTGCAACATCTGAAATTTTTGTGTTTGGTGTACAATAGCAAACATTACCACACATACATTCTTTTACTTTCATATACTTTCCACCTTTCTAAAATATTTTTGTTTTAGTATTTGTAGAAATTTTGAAAATATACAAAAAATCAATTGGTTATAAATTATAACCGATTGATTTTTTATTTTCTCTATAACATTTTTTATATTCTTCTATTTTATCTAGTAAAACTTCCCCCATTTTGAATAATATTTGATCATTAGGTATTTTGTAAATTGCATCAGTTTTCACTATACTATCTCTGTCCAAATTATTAAGTTGATCTTTTTTTAATTCAATATTTGATTTGTATTTTAATTTTTCTAACCTAGATGAAATAAGCATTCCTAGATTTTCTATTGGTACTGCAATATTATCTTGTTCTATTATTACGAAAAAATGATTTTCCCCAGCACTTCCATCTAAATAATAATATTTATTCACATAAACAATATCACCTACTTTATATAGGTTATACTCTTCACTTTCTTCTCTTAATACATTCTCAATTCTTCCTTTGTGCCATTCTTCTTCTGGTGGAAACTCTTTAAAGGCCTCTTCTACATCTTTAATTTCACCATATTTCTTTACAAACTTCAAAAAATCACTCATTTCTTCTTTCATAATATAAAACCTCCTCTTTTTTTGTTTTTTAGTCAATTATTTCTTCGATAAAAAAGCAGAAACACTTATTGCTCCTGCCCCATTAAATTATAAATATATTATCACTTTATTTTCTTTTTGTCAACACTTTTATTCTTTTATTTTAAATAATTTCAATACAAAAGTTATATATAAAACCAAGTATACTATTGCAAATGCAAAGCCGGCTAGTACATCACTTGCATAATGTACTCCTAAATATATTCTACTTATTCCTATTAGGAATATTAATAAACTTAAAACTGTACAAATAGTATTTCTAATCTTTTTATTCTTTACATTTTTAAATATAAAATAAATTATTAATCCATAGAATGTTGCACTTGTCATTGCATGACCAGATGGAAAACTAAAACTAGATTCCTCTACCATTCTTAGCTCTATTGGTGGTCTTGGTCTTTGTACAATTTCTTTTATAAGATGATTTACAAAAGCACTGTTTACTAAATTTACTGCTATACTTGATCCTATTTTTCTATTCTTAATTACAATTAAACATATTATAGCTATCAGAATTATCGGTTCTTCATCTGCTAATCTAGTAATCCCTTTAAAAAATGCTGTCATAAAATTAGATTTCAAAGATCTCATTGCATCATATACAGCATTATCAAAACCTGCGATATTTCCATTTAATACATTTATTAATATAACTATAAAAACAGCTAAACATATGAATAATAATACAAAACGTTTATTATTTTTTATTGTATTTAAAACTTTATCTTTCATCTTTTTCTCCCTAAGAAATTATAATATAACCATATTCTTTTTTCAAGATAAAATCATATTTTAAATAACACAAATAAAGGTAATAAAACCCTAACTTTTCTTTATTTAAATTTAATTAATTAAATTGGGAAATAATAATCTAGCTGAATGTAAAACTCTACGAATATAAATAGTTTTAGAATTAACACCATATATTATTCTATACGATTTATAAAATATCTCTCTTAGATTTAAAATATTATGATTTTCAGAATCAACTAATCTTCTTCCCATAAAAGGAGAAAAAGTTAAATTAGATATTCTTTTTTCGATTTCATTTTTAGTTTTGTTGCATAATATATGGAATCTCTTTGAATATAATTGTAAATATCAGATATATCTTCTTTAAAATTATTGGTCAAGCTTACTTGGTAGCATTTTTCCAAATACTTCCTCCATAGTATAACAATTTCCTTCCGCTATATCTTTATCTGTCACAATTATAGATGCCGCAACCATTTCTTCGTAAGTTGAATGTTCATAATCATGTGCAATTCTGTTTACTTCTTCAAAATCCATTTCTAAGTATTTATTATATAATTCTTCGATAAGACTCATAAGAACCACTCCTCTCATTGGTTTCATTTTAAGTTCTATTACCTTTATTGTATATAATATATTATTCATTATACTTTTTGTCAATATATAAAATAAGAAATTCTAAACTTTTCATCTACATATTTCGACAAAAAGAAGTAGAGATAATTCTCTACTTCTAACTTTATCTTTTCAACCAATTAACAATCGCTTCTACAAACACAATTAAAGTAATTAGTATAAATATTCCTGTAAGTACTCCTAACGAATCTATACCAACATCTACAACACTTGCATTTCTGCCTGGTATAAAGTATTGATGAACCTCATCTGATACAGCATATGTTACACCTACTACAAAACTTATTAATAATTTAAATATGTTTCGTATATCAAATGTGCACATAAATCCCATAACAGAAAATCCTACAACAGTATATATACTAAAATGTGCAAGTTTTCTTATGATAGGATGTAACTTTTCTATCCAACGAAGTTGCATTGTAATATCCATTGTTTTAATTTTAGATATTGCCTTTATTATAAACTCTGTAACTTTTTGACTTATAGAACCCGACATTTCTCCATCTTGTGCAGAAAAGCCAAATATAACATAGAATGCTATTGCTAATAGCATTAGAAATAGCACTCTTTTTAATATTAAATTCTTCTTGAATTTTATTGATTTATTCATTTTTTCTCCAAAATATTATTCAATTGTTGTTTTTTGTTTAGTTGTTTGAACTTCTATCCAAGTTCTACCATCACTAACAGATATTTCTTGTCCACCTACATCTTGTCCATCTATAACTGTTCCTTTTACATATGTATATTTAGTTTTAGCTGAACGACTAGATTTGCTCCATTTTATTGGCACAGAATATCCATTAGTTATGTAATAACCTTCTCCTGAACCAATTGTATCTAGATCCCAGTAATAGTTATCATCGCACATTTGATATTTTAATTTTTGTACAATAATATTTTTAGTTGTTATTGTTTCTTTTGTTTTATAATCTACACATTTTGTTCCTGCTTGATAACGAATATACATTTTTGTTTCTTCATCATATTTAAATGATGATTTATAATATGATGAACCATAAGGTATTGTTACGCTATTTGCTGTTTTAACATTTGTAGCTGAAGATAAGTCAACATCTGATACATTGTAATTTAATAAAATTGTATCATTTGAAGTTGTATCCATTTTCTTTGATTTAACTGTTTTATCTAACTTTGCTGTACTTGTATATGCTGTATGTTCAGTTGCTAATTTTTCCGGATTATCTCTCCAATATGGACCGCCATATAATCCTTGAATATAATCTATGCTTCCTTTTTTCATATCATCTTCTGCATAATGACTCCATCCAAAACAACATAAAATTGCATCTGATTCTAATGCAAAATCAACAAAGTTATGCCTTGCACTTCTTATTGTTCCAACAACCAAATCTTCTTCAATATCTTTATATAAAGCAAGTACTCTTGAAGTATTTCCTTCTGTTGGTATTTCGTAAACCAAATATGCTTTATTTAAACCTTCTTGCACCTTAACAGCAACTGCTGTATTATTTACAGCTATTGCATAAGGTCTTGTTTTAGAGTTTATATCTATGATGTCTACTTTCTCCTCTTGCAAATTAACTTCTAAATTATTTTGTTCATTATCTTTTTTTGATAGTTCCTCATTATTATTTGATTTTGAAATACTTAACATCACTATTACAGCAATTATTGCTAATACTAATATTGTAGATGCTATAATTATTATTAATCTTTTTTTCTTCATAGAATACCTCCTATAAAACTATTTAATTTAGTTCCGTTTTCACTAAATTAAGAGCTTCTAATATTACTTTATCCATATCAAAATATTTGTATTGTCCTAATCTTCCACCAAATACAACTTTATTATCTTTATCAGCTAACTCCTTGTATTTAGCATATAAAGTTGAATTCTTTTCGTCATTCATTGTATAGTATGGTTCTTTCCCTTGTACCCATTGATCCGGATATTCTCTTGTTACAATTGTTTTTGTTGCAACTTGTCCTTCTGCAATTTTTCCTAAACTTGGACCATATTCAAAGTGCTTATGTTCTATTATTCTTGTATATGGAATTTCATATTCTGTATAATTTACAACTGCATTTCCTTGATAATTTTCTACATTTAATTCTTCTTCTTCAAACCTTAAGCTTCTATATTCAAGTTCACCAAATTGATAATTATAATATTTATCTATTGGACCTGTAAATATTATCTTATCTGCTATATTCTCTAATTCTTCTCTATGTTCAAAGAAATCACAATTTAATCTTACTTCTATTCCTTCTAACATCTTTTCTATAATTTGTGTATATCCCCCCATAGGAATACCTTGATATATATCATTAAAATAGTTGTTATCATATATGAATCTTACTGGTAATCTCTTTATTATAAAACTTGGTAATTCTGTTGCTCTTTTTCCCCATTGCTTTTCTGTATATCCTTTAACAAGTTTTTTGTAAATAGTTTTTCCTACTAAGCTTATAGCTTGTTCTTCAAGGTTTTTAGGTTCAGTTATACCAGCCTCTTTCTTTTCTTGTTCTATTTTTGCTTTTGCTTCTTCTGGTGTTACTACTCCCCATAATTTATTAAAAGTATTCATATTAAAAGGCATATTATATAATTCGTCTTTATACCTTGCAACAGGCGAATTTGTATACCTATTAAATTCAGCAAATTGGTTAATATATTCCCACACCTCTTTATTACTTGTGTGAAATATATGCGCTCCATATTTATGTACATTAATACCATCAACATTTTCTGTGTAAATGTTCCCTGCCACATTAGGTCTTTTATCTATTACTAAACATTTTCTACCTTTTTTATTTGCTTCATATGCAAATATTGCTCCAAATAGACCTGAACCTACTATTAGGTAATCATATTTACTCATGTTTTAAACCTCCCTTTATTTTATTAATTATCTTATTTAAAATGTTATAAACAAAGCTATCTTTTAACAATAATAGTACTACTCCATATATAAGTACACCAACTGTACATTGTACAACAATCGACAACAAATTATCATTTATAATTTTTCCAATAAATAAACATACTATGAACATTAACAAACTTGAGATAAGATAATTTTTTGTTAAACCTATTATTTCTTTAAAATCAAAATCATTTTTTACAAAATACATTTGCACTAATGTTACAGATAATTCTGCAATAACAGTTCCAATAGAAGCTCCTATTGCTCCAAACTTCCATATTAAGCACATATTCATAATAAAATTTACTACTGCACCACAAGTAACTGAAATTGTAAATTCCTTTTGCCTCTTCGTAGGCAACAAATATTGTGTTCCTGTTACATTGCTTAATCCTATCAGCAATATAATTGGACTTATAACACTCATCAATATTGCAACTTTATCATAACCTTGTCCAAAAAAAATGGGAACAAATGCATTTGAAACTGCAATTATTCCAAATATCATTGGAAATGCAATAATAAATACCATATTAAATGATTTTTTCATATAATTTGTAATTTCCTTTTTTTCTCCATTTGCAAATGCATTGGCTATTCTAGGTAACATTACCGTTCCTAAAGATGTAATAACTGCTAATAATATTTTTATTATTTTTTGTCCTTGTTCGTAATATCCCACTTCTGCTTTTACAGGTATTATTACTCCAAGCATTGTTCTGTCAAGTATAGTATATACTTGCATAGCAATTTGTGGCACAAATAAAGCTATAGTTGGTTTAAAATGTTTAAATAAATTTAGTTCTTCAACTTGTATTTTCACTAAATATTTAGGTAAATAAAGCCATAATGATATATTACCTACTAGTATTGATAATACATATATCAAAAAATAAACATGTAAATCATTTGGTGTTTTTACAAAAACAAAAATGCATACAATACTTATTAATTTTACTATTATATTTCTTGTTACTGTCTTTTTAAACTCTTCTAATCCTTGGAAGAACCAACTAATATCTATACAATTTGCAATAATCTCTAGCATTAATATTTTATAATACATTTGATATAGAGTTCCCCTAGCAAATATAAAATAAAATAAGCCTAAAGATATTGTCATTGTAATTACTCTTAATAGCGAAATTTCCCAGAAAGTAATACTGTACTTATTTTTATTTTTTTGATTATATGCTATTTCTCTTTGCCCATATAATGCTATTCCAAGTGATCCAAATAATATAAAATATGCTGAAATAGATAAGGTAAAGCTATATATTCCTATATTTTCTGCACCTAAAACTCTTGAAATATATGGTGTAGTTATTAATGGCAATATTAGCAATAGTATTTGATATATTAAGTTATATATGTAATTTTTAGCTACTGATTTTTTCATTTTTTTCCTCTATCATTATGTTTTTTTCTTTATAAATCAAATAATTCATCATTAAACCAATTAAACATGAAAATGGTAAGAAAATCATAATATCATACAATGTATTTCCAAAAAATCCTTCAATTAGAAAATAGCATTCAAAAGCAATAAATCTAGATAAAAGAGTCATACAACATTTATCTTTTTTATTTAGAATTATTTTTACCCCTTTTACCAAGGTTAATGCAAATAAAGTCATAAAGAAAGTAAATCCTAATATTCCTGTTTCACACAATAATTGTAAATAAATGTTATGTGTATCCATTAAATCCATTTCTTTTTCAAAAACTTTTTGTGAATATTCATATTTATAATTTCCCCATCCTATTCCAATAAAAGGATGTTCTTTAAATTCACTAACTGCTAATCCATATAATGGTTTTCGGCTGTTAAACATATCTCCTTTTCGGAATCCTTCCCAGGTTCTCTTAAAAGGAGTAATTATATTAGGTATAAATGCTGCTAAAATAATAAAAAATACTATTAATACTCCTGATATCATAAATATTTTTTTCTTTTCTTTCTTTAAGTTTATATTTCCATTAAGTAAACTTATTACCAAAATTATCATTACTGAAAATATAACTTGCACTCTTTTTCCAGTTAATAATAATGCAAAGAAGTTAATTATAAGTATAACAATATAAAATATATTCTTTTTACTTTTTGATGAAAAATCTATTTCAAAAAAGTTAATTATAAAACCAACAACTAAATATATTGCATTAGTACTATAATGTTGAGTTATACCAGCTATTTCCCCCGCATTGTGTTGTCCAATCAGCATGCCCTTAACACTTTCCGGAAAAATAGGCAGAATATATTTTAAGTATATTTGTGGAAATGCATAGCAAAATATCGTTGCAACAATATGTTCTAATGTAAATATTATAATTACATTTTTAAAACAACTATACCATCTGTCAGAAAAGCTTAAGCTAAATATTAAGAAAATAGCATATATAGTATAGAATGGACTTCCAAAATGTTTATTTATTAAATCTCCGTTTCTGAAAGTAACAAAAAACACAAGTATCATAAGTACAATACACATGTATTTATTTTTTGAATTTACAATTTTTTTTCTTTTGTATTCTTGATAATTAGCACATCCAATTAATATAGCTACTATTACAAACGCTCCAATAATTAATATTTGATTTGGAAAAATATATTCTTTAAATCCAATATTATATACATATCCAAAAAGAATAAAAAAAGCCACATACATAATTATTTCATACTTTTTTTCACAATTTTCAAGAAAATTATTAATTACTTCTTTCATCTTCTTCTCCTTTTTTAGCCATTTTTAATGATAATAACATATGTAAAATGCAATATGTTAAGAAGTGCCCTCTTCTAAAATAACGAACCGTCTTATGTTCATCTGAATTAATGTAAAATATTGATGAATTAACTTTTATTTCTTTATCAAGTTTTTTTATGTATCTATAACTTTCAGGACTTAATGGTAAAGCATATATTAAATTTGAGATAGAAACACAAAAAATATTATCAATTTTATATAATATATATTTTTTTGTATTACTTTCAGGTAAGTTGTTATATTCTTCTTTGGCATTTTTTGTTATTGAATTAATTACTTTTTTAAAGTCAGTATAATGTTTTAGCATACCTTTCTTGCTTACAGATTGTCCGTTCTTCTCCCATTCTATACATATATAGTATTAAGTCGAATACTTTCATTGTCCTTGCATACAAAAATGGATATAATGCATATTCTGAATCTGTATAAAATGATTTTTCAAGAATTTCAATATTATTTTTTTTCAATAATTCTGTTTTATATGCTAATGAATGCATAACAATATCTTTTCTAAATCCATCAAAATAATTATTTATTTCTATTGAATCATTGCTCTCATATTTTTCCAATCCACAATATGTAGGTATTTTCTTATCATTTTTCCATGTATAATATGGTGTATAAATAACATCAGCATCGCATTCTTTTAATTTTTCAATAAATAAATTAAGATTCTCAGTGTCAAATTTATCATCACCATCTAATTGTTTAAAATACTTGCCAGTTGCATTTTTTATTCCAGTATTTATTGTTGAGCCATACCCACCATTTTCCTTATTAATTAATTTAAATGTTTTAGGATATCTTTTTTCGTATTCTTCAGAAATAACAGCAGTTGAATCATTGCTCCCATCATTAACTATTAGTACTTGTATTAAATCCATATTTTCACAAATTAATGATTCTAATGTTTCTTTTATGTATTTTTCCACATTATATGCAGCTATGGAAATCGTTAATAATTTGTTCATTTATTTTCTCATCTCCTAATTTAATTTTATTTTAATAATTCATCAATAACTCTCCAAAAATTCATAAGATAGTTTTCCTTTGAAAAACTTTCAGAGCGTTTATAAGCTTTTTCGGCCATCTCATTTCTTAATTCAGAATTATTGATATACATAGACATATATTTTCTTAAATCTTCATCTATGTTTTCCCTTTTTGCTATAAATGCAGTCTTATTAACCACCTCTGGCATTCCTCCACTATTGGAAATTATAACTGGTAAACGTGTTGACATACCTTCTACCAATGTTAAAGAAAGGGCTTCTTCAAAAAGTGATGGAACAACCAAGACATCAGCCACCTGGTATATTTCAGGCATTTTTTCATATTCCACGTATCCTGTAAACAGAACACTATCTTTCTTATCGTTCAAATTCGATTTCAACTCTTTTATGAATTCACTATTCATTGTTGAAGAATAAAATGATGCTCCAACGATTAATAATTTACAATTTTTGTTGTCAATTCTTTTAAATGCATTAGCTAATGGCATAACACCTTTTTCTTCGCAAACTCTACCTGAAAATAAGAAAACAATATCGTCTTTACTTATTCCATATTTTTTTCTTAACTCTTCTCTGTTATTAAAATTAGGTTTAAATAAAGTCCTATCAATTCCATTGTATACAACTTCAACTTTATCACTTTTTTTAACGCTATTCACTCTATTTTTTATAAATTCACTAACTGTTAGAATTTTACAACATTTATCAATTATGCTAGCCCCATTATGATACTTTGCATTTATAATACTATCGTTATGTAAATGTGCTACTATTTTACCATTATATTTTTGGGCTATTGGCTCAATACAAGAAATATAATTTTCCACAAGTATTATATCATAGTCATTAATACTTTTCTTTTCCATTTTTAATAATTGAGCTGTAAAAGCTGATTTTATATTTATTCTTAAAAATCTTCTAATCACACCTCTAATTGCATAAGATATTTTATATGATATCTTATTAGTATTTATATAATAAAAATGTGTGTTAAAATATTTATTTGCATATTTCTCTATCCCATCACAGTAATTACTATATATACTAATATCATATTTGTTTTTTATCTCATTATCATCAACAAATAGATTTATTAATGTTTCTATCGCCCCACCCTTAATAGATGGTATTGGCAAGCCACCATTTATTATGACCAAAATCTTTTTTTTCTTTTCTGTGTTACTCATTCATATTCTCCCCTAAATATTTTTCTTCTAATAATTTTGCTGCTTCTTTTATGTCATATCCTTTTTCTTTTATTGTTTTACCCAGGTTTTCTCTATCTTTTAATTTTTGAAGCATATTTTCTATTAAATCAGACCAAGCGCGTATTCCTTTACTAAGCTTTTCCTGTACAAATAACGAAGTAACATTTGCTTCCAATGGAACAAACTCAGAACATAATGTTGGTAATCCATTAGCCTGTGATTCAATAGCAACTATTCCAAGTCCTTCATATATGCTAGGAAATACAAACAAATCAGAAGCATCTAATAAAGCCTTAACATCATTTCTGTTTTTTAAAAGAATAATATTTTCATTTAAATTACAATTATTAATTTCCTTCTTAATTATATTTTCCAAACTTCCTGTACCAACAATAATCAATTTTATATTGTTTCTTTTCTTGTTATTAACTATGTCATTCATAATATTTATTAAAAATATCTGATTTTTCTGTTCTTCCATTCTTCCTATATTAATTAGGACAATATTACTGTTTAAATTCATTTCTCTTCTATATTTTTCTCTTAAATTATTGTCAAACTCAAATTTTTCTATATCTATACCATTTTTAACAACAAAATATTTGTTTTCTTTAATTATTTTTTTAGGAAATTTAAATTCTGCAGCATCTTTAGAGCAAGCAAAAAAATCAGTAGCATATTTTAGAAAATATTTTCCATATATTTTTTTAATTATTTTATGTTTTTGATTTTCAACTCCAGTACAATGAGAATGAACTATTATCTTTTTAATTCTATATCTATGACAAATTTTAGCTCCTTTAGCAAGAGCAAAAATACTTCCTGAATGAATATGCACAATATCTATATCTTTATTGTTTTTCAAGAATCTTTTTAATTCTTTCACAAAAAAAATTTTTCTACATTTAGAATTAAAGTTCTTATTTATATATATTAACTTATCGCTATTTCTTTTCTTAACATCATTTTTTAATCTTTCATTATCGCAGTAATATGGAGTAAAAAATATATATTTAAGATTTTCTTTTGTAAAATTCTCATACATATTAATAATAAACGATTCCTGTCCACCATATGACAATGGTTCTGCAAATACTTCAGCTATACATATTTTCTTTTGCTCATTATCAATGTATTCGATTTGTGGGTTAAATTTCTTTCCTTCCTTAATTGCTTCATTAATTATTTTTATTCTTTCCTTTTTATCTTTTTTATCTGAACGTAATACTTTGTATTTATGAAGTGCTAATCTTATATATAAAAGAATCCACCCTTTTATTCCTTCACCTCTATATAAAACAACATCATTTCTATACAAGTACTTAAACCTATTAATTCGTTCACCTTCAACAGTTGAAATGTCTGCTCCTATATTACTTGCACATTTGTGTGTAACAATGGCATCATTTACAAGATAACATTTATATTTTCTTGATATTCTTCTTGTATATTCCCAATCATCTGTCCAAATAAAAAACTCTTTAATTGGCAAACCCATCTCTTCTACAATTTCTTTTTTTATAAATAGTGATACAAATGAAGCCATTGCTATTTCAGTTAGTGGCTTATCAAAATCTTTTAACCATTTAGAAAAAGTCCTTTTTTGTATGTTCATTTTACAAAGCTCACCATCTTTCCAAAGAACTTTGCTTGATAGAAATCCATATTCACCATTTAATTTTTTATCTGCTTCCATAAATTTTTCTAATGTGTCTTTATGTACAATACAATCATCATCCATAACCCATATATAGTCACAATCTTTTTTATAGGCTTCTCTTATTCCGTAATTAAATCCCCCGGCTCCGCCTAAATTACCACCGGTATTTAAATAACTAACTCTACTATCTTTTAATAACTCATTGATATATTCATACGTTCCATCTGTACTTGCATTATCCACTATTAAAACATCACAATTTCTATAGTTTTGATTTAATAAAGCTTCTACACTTTCTTTTAGTAGTTCTTTTCTATTATATGTTACTATAACAGCTATAACTTTTTTCATTTTATTCTCCTTAAAAACTTTTACCGTATTTTTTTCCTGTAAATTTAGCTAATAAAAATGCACTGCCTTTCTTTAACCAATTCACATTTTGCATATCTATTACTTTAATTTCTTTATAACATAATTTATTTGTATTTATCCATACATCTAAAAGTAATTCCGACACTCTTCCCATATATCTTGCATGGAATGAATCATATTGTTTTGGATCTATTCTTTTTTCTAATTCAAATAATATTTTAAATAGCCATTCACAATATTGTTCTAAATATTTTCTTTTCATTATAAACATGTTGAACATATGCGCTGATGTTCTTTTATGTAATTTATCAAATTCTTCTAAATATTCAGGGCATTGTTCTTCTATTATTTTTCTTGTTTCATCTAATGGTTCTATATGCATTGTATGTTTGTAATGATCATATAGATTTTCTATGTAATACTTCCTTTTAGTAGGTAAAATTATATCAGTATCTTCCAATAATTTTTCCACTTGTTCTGTATTTAGCAATATTTCAAATTTTTCATTTTCTGTTTTAGGAATTTTCTTATTAGAAGTAAAATGCCTTCTATAATGGCTTAAACCAATATAGTCGGCTTTTAAATTTTTCCATGCCCAATACAATCCAGTTAATTCACAATAATAAGCATTTTTAGAAGATATATTGTCACTAACATTGTCTGGTTGATATCCTTCTATTTTTTCTTTTCCTTCCGCTCCAACTTGTACTGGCAAATATATTTCACACTCTGGCATCTGATATTTTTTATGTGTTGCAACTAATATTTTAATATCTTTCAATTTTTTTTCTTTCCTTTCTATTTAGCGCCTTCTCTTTTTAAAACAGATATTATAGTTTTAAAGAAAATTTTAAAATCTAATTTAAAACTAATATTATCTACATAATATAATTCCATTTTCATTCTTTCTTCATAATCAGTATCGCTTCTTCCATTTGCTGCCCAATACCCAGTAAGCCCGGGAGTAATACTTAAAAATTTTTCTTTATTTTCTTCATATTTTTCTAATTCTTCTCCAATTACTGGTCTTGGACCTATTATAGATAGTTCTCCTTTAAGGATATTAATTACTTGTGGAATTTCATCCAAACTTGTTTTTCTTAAAAATCTTCCCACTTTCGTTATTCTAGGGTCATCATCAATTTTAAAATTTTCTTTCCATTCTTGAATTTGCTCATCTGTAAAGTATCTTTTCATTGATTCTTCGTCTTTAACCATATCATTAGCATTCATACACATAGTTCTATATTTATACATTTTAAACTCTTTACCGTTTTTTCCAATTCTCTTATGAGCATAAAAAACAGGTCCATTATCTTTTGCAATCATATTAGCTATCCATATTCCTAATGTTAATGGTAGTAATACAATACATCCTACTAATGCACCTATAATATCTACAAATCTTTTAAAAAATCTATATATTTTTTTACTAATTTCTATTTTATTTATATCTACTTTTTCCATTTCTTTTGTTGCCCCAATATTTGCATTCACCTTTATCACCCTTTAATTTTAAACTCTTTAATATTTTATAATAAAAGAGTATATAATGCAACCTTTTTAGACATTTTTTTGATGTTTTTTCAACATTTTTTATATATTATTCTATGCAAAAAACATAGTTCTATAACGAACTATGTTTTTATTTTTAGTTTATTTACTATAACCTGATTTTTTTACTATTTTATCACTTATTGTCTTAATTTTTTCTGGTACTTCATAGTCTTCATCTTCAAAAACTTCTCTGTGTAGCTGTTCTACATTACTTTCTAATGTTACTGGTACACCATAAGAAATTTCATTTATCATTGCCCCTTTGTTATTATATGGCCAACCTTCGCTTTCTGATATATTAAAGCTAGCTAATGCTGGAAGCATTGAAAGTAAATCTGTTAAATTTAAATTAGTATATACTTTTGGCAATATTTTATCTGCTATTTTATTTATTTGTGTTACACTTTTTGTTTTTAATTTTTCTACCATAGCAGTTATTACATCTCTCATTCTTTCAGTTCTTTTATAATCTCCACCTGCTGTATATCTTATTCTCGAATACGCTACTGCTTGAACTCCATCCAAAGTATATGTTCCGGCTTTTGTTATATGCTCAGATTTTTTTCCAGTAACTTGTGAAGTTTCATCTATATATCCATTTATATATTGAACCTCTGCTGCTGTTATCTTCATTTTTATTCCACCTAATGCATCAACCGCATCTGCAACTGCATCAAAGTTTACAGTTACAAAATCTGTTATATTTAAATCTAAATTTTCATTTAAAGTTTTTAATGCAAGCGGTGCTTCTCCATATGAATATGCATGAGCTATTTTATCAAAGCCATGACCTTGTATTTGTACATAGGTATCTCTATATATCGATACTAATTTTACTGCATGAGTTTCTGTATTTATACTAGCTATAATTATACAATCACTTCTATTTCCTTTTCCATAGCTATCCTTTCTGCTATCTATACCAAATATAGCCACATTTCTATATTTATCTAAATTTTCATTTTCTGATACACCTAGCTCTTCTTCATTTAATTTAACATTATTCATTCTTCCTATTTTATCATTTACATACCAAAAAGCAGTTCCAGCTGCTGCAACTATTACAATTAGTAATGTTAAAAAAATCCATAATAGTGTTTTCATTACTCTTTTTTTAGTATTTTTAGGTTTTATTCTACTCATATCTTTCTTCCTCTTTTCTTTTTCAAGTATTAATATTTTATCACAAGTATTTTTTCCTTTCAACACATAAATATAATATTATTATTTATTATATAAAAATAGTAGATATTAATACCTACTATTTTGCTTTACTTATAACTCTATTATTTTTTCCCAAGGTAAATTTTCTTTTCCAAAATGTCCATAGTTTGTTGTTTGTGAATATATTGGTTCTTGCAAACCTAAATATTTAATAATACCTGCTGGTGTTAAATCAAATTTATTTTTAATTAATTCAACTAATTCTTCTTCTGTTTTTGTGCTTGTACCAAATGTGTTTACACATACAGAAAGTGGTTCTTTCATTCCTATTGCATATGATACTTGTATTTCACATTTTTTAGCATATCCGTTTGCAACTATATTTTTTGCAATGTGACGTAACATATATGCAGCTGATCTATCTACCTTACTTGCATCTTTTCCAGAAAAAGCTCCTCCACCATGTCTTGCGTATCCACCATATGTATCAACAATTATTTTTCTTCCTGTTAAACCTGTATCTCCATATGGTCCACCAATTACAAATCTTCCTGTTGGATTTACATATATATTTGTTTTTTCATCCATCATGTCATTTGGAACAACAGCTTTTATTACATGTTCTATAACAGCTTGTCTTACTTCTTCTGTTGTAACTGTATCTAAATGTTGTGTTGACACAAGTATTGTTTCTATTCTTTTAGGTTTTCCGTCTTCATATTCTACTGTTACTTGCGTTTTTCCATCCGGTCTAAAAAATGGTACAATTCCACTTTTTCTAACCTCTGTTAATCTTTTTGATAACTTATGCGCAACATCAATTGCATATGGCATATAGTTTTCTGTTTCGTCGCAAGCATAACCGAACATAATTCCTTGGTCTCCTGCTCCACCAACATCAACACCTAATGCAATATCTGGACTTTGTTTTTCTATGTCTATCATTATATTACATGTCCTATAATCCATATCTGTTTTGCTATTATCATAACCAATTTCTTTTATTCTTTCTCTTACAATTTTTTCTACATCTATTGTTGCATTTGTAGTTAATTGTCCTGCTATTGTAATATTGTTGTTTGCTGCAAATGTTTCCATTGCAACCCTTGAATTTTTGTCTTGTTTTAAACATTCGTCTAATATTGCATCTGATATTCCATCACATAATTTATCTGGATGCCCTTCTGTTACTGATTCTGATGTAAAATAGTATTTGTTCATATCTTATTCCTTCTTTCTATATATATTTGGTACTCTGGTTAAAACAAAAAACCTTCGCTTTGCGCAAAGGTTTTTAAAAACTAATTTATGTTTTATCACCCAAAGCACATAAGCTTTGTCGGTATTAGCACCTTGCTTTTTTCAAGGTTGCTGTGGAGTCATAAAGCCGATTCTCTCGTCCACTCTTGATAATATATTTATTTTAATACTTTTGTCTAAATTTGTAAATAGTTTTTACTTATTTTTTAATATTTTTATAGCTTGTTGTAATTGTGTGTCTTGTTCCATATCAATAATAACATCTTGGGATTCAGAAACCTCAACATCTGGTGTGATCCCAATTTCATTGATCTTGTTTCTATTTGGAGTATAGTATTCTTCTACTGTTACTTTAACTCCACTACCATCTGATAGAGTTAACAATTCTTGAATAACTCCTTTTCCAAAAGTTTTCTCTCCAACTATTGTAGCTTTACCATTATCTTTTAAAGCTCCTGCCAATATCTCAGATGCACTTGCTGAGTTTCCGTTTGTTAAAACTACTATTGGCATATTTATAATTGGTTTTTTAGTGCTTTTTTCTATTTCTTCATTTCCATCTTTATCTTTTGTTATTAACATTATTTGATTTTTATCTAAAATATAGTCTGCTATTTGTAACGTTTCTTCTACTATTCCGCCACCATTATTTCTTAAATCTATTATTAAACTCTTAATATTTGCTTTCGCTAAATTCTCATATGTTTCTTTAAATTCCTTTGCACACTCAGAGTCAAATGATGTTATATTTATATATCCTATATTATTTTCTAATAATTCTGATTCTATTGGGTATAGTTCTATTCTTTTTCTTTCTATTTCAAAAGTTAAAATTTGACCATTTCTTTCAACCTCCAAAGTAACTTTTGTTCCTTCTTCTCCTTTTATACTTTTACTAATATTATCAAAATCTTCTCCTGTAAATTCTACTCCATTAACTCTTTTTATAATATCGCCAGATTGAAGACCTGCTTTTTCTGCTGGTGAACCTTCAATTGGATATAGTACTACCACTGTATTTGTTTCAGCATTTTGTATCATATATATACCTATTCCAACATAATTGCCTTCTATATCAGTATAGAATTCTTCCATTTCTTCTTTTGTAAAATATTCTGTGTACTTGTCTCCTACCCCTGCTACATATCCTTTTATTGCACTATTTATTAAATCATCTTCATTTATTTCAGATACATATTTACTATCTAATATTGATTTTATTGTATAAATTTTTTTAATTAATTCAGAATTTACTCCACTTATACTTGTGTTTAAAAAGTTACTACTAGTACCTAGTTTATTATATAAAAGTACGCTTGTGAGTACAAAAGTAACTAATGCAACAACAACAATTAACATAAATGTTTTATAAATTCTTTTTAATTTTTCATTCATATAAAATTTCTCTCCTTTTAATATTATATGGCAAAAATGAGGGCTTATTCCCTCATTTTAGATTGATTTTAACCAAGTTTTAGGGTTTACATTATCTCCATCAACTTTTACTTCAAAATGCAAATGCGCCCCACTAGATACTCCCGAATTTCCACTTAGCATTATAGTTTGTCCGGCTTTTACACTTTGACCGATGGATACCTTAAAGCTATTAGGACTACCATGTTGATAAACAGTTACAACTCCCTCTCCATGATTAATCATTATATAATATCCTCTATATGTATTATATCCTGTCGATAATACAGTTCCATCTAAAACAGAAACAACTTCTGTTCCAACTGGGCAACTTATATCTATACCTTTATGATTTGTGCTAGCAAATGGGATACCTGTATTTCTTATACCATAACCAGATGTTATAGTGTAATATCCTACACATGGCCAATTTTTATCTTTTGCAATACGTGTTCCAAAGTTATAATCTGGCATTTTCATCACAATTAATATTGAAATTAATAATATTAATGCACCTAAATCACTGTTCTTCTTACTTTTTTTCTTTTTATTACTACTCACAACTTTCTCCCAATATCATTTTATTTGAGAAAGAGATTTTTCTCATGTTAATCTTGTTCCAACCATGTCTTTGGATTTACGTTACTTCCATTTATTAATACTTCGAAATGTAAGTGTGGTCCACTTCCTATTCCAGAATGTCCACTAAGCACTATTGTTTCTCCTGCTTTTACTTTCTGACCAACTGAAAACTTAAATGTACCTCCGTTGACAGTGTTGATATAAAGTAACAACTCCACCACCGTGGTCTACCATTATGTAATATCCTCTGTATTTGTTATATCCTGTGAACATTACTTTACCATCTAAAACAGATACTATTTTTGTGCCATCTGGACAGCCGATATCTATACCTTTATGGTTTGTACTAGCCCCTGGAATACCTGTATTTCTTTTTCCATATCCTGATGTAATTCTATATTGACCAACAGCTGGCCAAACTTTATCTCCTCCAACGAATGTACCCGTACTTCCACTAGCCATTTCACTAGCTTTTCTCTCTTCTTCTTTTATTAATTCATCATACTCATCAATTTTATCTTGTAATTCTTTTTCTTCTTTTGATAAATTTTGTACTTTCGCACTTTTTTCTGCTTTTTGACTTGTTAATAAAACATTAATAGCTTCTTGCTCAGCTTTTTGTGTTTTTACTTCTTTTCTCTTTGCTTCTACTTCTTCTTTATCTGCTTTTATTTCATTTTTCTGTGTTTCTATTGTATTTAATAATTCATTATCTTTTTGCATTATTTCTGATATCAAATAATAGTTAGATAAAAAATCTAAGATTCCAGATGAATTTAGTAAAACATCCAAATATGAGATTTCTCCCATTTCATAATCCATTACTATTTTATCTTTTAATGCATTTTCTTGATCCACAAATCTTTCTTCTGCATCTTTTAAATCTTCTTCCAATGCTTTTATTTCTTTTTCTAATTTTTTAAGTTCAGCTTTTATTTCGTATAATCTATCTTCATTATCTGCTATTGAATTAGATAATTTTTGTATTTCTTTCATCAATGCACTTTTTTGTGCCAAAACATCTTGTAATTCATCTTCTACTTGATCTTGTTCATCTTCTAATTCAGAAACTTTATCAGCACTTACAGTTAATGGTGTTATTAACATTATTAACAAAAGCAATGTTGCAATTATTTTTCTTAACATTTTACACCTCCAAATATTTTCTCATAGATAGAGCACTACCTAGAACTCCTATTCCTATTCCTAGTGCTAAGTATACTATTATAAGTAAGTTAAACATATCTGCAAAACTTACTAATGTAATTCCTAAATTTTGTACAACAGATGAACCCAATAATTGTGTAGCAATTACTTTGTATCCACCGCCAACTAGCAATATTGATATAGCTGCTGAAAGTATACCTATTAACATACCTTCTACTATAAATGGCCATCTAATAAATGAGTTCGTTGCACCTACATATTTCATTATAGAAATTTCTTTTCTTCTTGCATATACAGTAAGTTTTATTGTGTTTGATATTATAAATATTGCACCAATTACTAAACCTGCTAATATTGCAAAAGTTACAATTCTAATTCCATTAGTAATACTTACTAATTTTTGAACTGTTTCATTTGCACTAGTTATTTTCTTTACATGTTCTAATTTAAGAATCGCAGTTTCAACTTCTTCTGCAAGACTTAAATCTGTAAAGTTTATTATGTATGAATCTGGTACAACATCTTTATATGGCTCTAACAAATATGCTTTGTCTCCATATTTTTCTACATATTTTTCAAAACCTTCTTCTTTTGATAAGAATTGCACTCTGCTAGCATCTACACCGTCTATTTCTTTTATTTTTTCTCCCAAAGCATCTATTTCGCTATCCTTTGTTCCATCTGCTATAAACACTTGAATAGCTTGTGCATCTTCAACAGTTCCCATTATATGATTAATGTTCTCACCTAATACGAAAAATAGTCCAAATATTAACATTGATATACACATAACAAGCATTGCTGAAAGTGTTGATTTTTTGTTTTTGAAGGTATTTCTAAAACCTTCTCCTATTAAATAACCAATTATATTAAACTTCACTATCGTACCCACCTTTACTATCTCTTACTATTTTACCTTTACTTATTTGTATAACTCTTTTCTTCATTTTGTCTACGATATCTTTTGCGTGAGTTGCAACAACAACTGTTGTTCCTCTTTTATTAATATCATCTAAAAGATTCATAATATCCCATGCTGTTTCTGGGTCTAAGTTTCCAGTAGGCTCATCTGCTATTAACATTGATGGGTTATTTACTAATGCTCTTGCTAATGCTACCCTTTGTTGTTCTCCACCTGATAATTCATTTGGATACATCTTAGCTTTTTCACTTAATCCTACTAGTGACAATACCATTGGAACTTGTCTTCTAATATGTCTTGGTGTTGCTCTTACTATGTACATTGCAAAAGCTACATTCTCATATACAGTCTTATCTGGTAATAGTCTGAAATCTTGGAAAACAACTCCCATACTTCTTCTTAAATATGGAACTCTTGATTTTTTTAAAAATGTTGTATCTTTACCATTTATAATTATGTTTCCTGTTGTTGGTTCTTCTTCTTTTAATATCATTTTAATTAATGTTGATTTTCCTGAACCTGATGTTCCAACCAGGAAAGCAAATTCCCCTTTATTTATCTTAAAATTAGCATTATTTACAGCCTTTACACCTGTTGAATATTCTTTACTTACGTTCTTAAATTCTATCATTTCTTGATACATTCCTTTCTTGTTTTACAAAGAAATATTTTCTCACTATAATAATAACAATAATCTACAATTATTGCAAGTATTTTGGGTCAAAAAAGTAATGTAAATTAAAGGAAAAAAGAGCTAAAAATAAGAGTCTAGTATATTAAAACTAAACTCTTAAATTTAAAAATTATTTTTTTATTTCTTCTATTATATTTTCTGATGTTATATGGAAATATTTCATTAATTCTTCTGCTTTTCCAGATGTTCCAAAAGTATCTTTTATTCCCATTCTAGTTACTTTTGTAGGATATTCTTCTGCTAGTACTTCACATACTGCACTTCCTAATCCGCCAATTATATTATGGTCTTCAATTGTTATTATTCTTTTAGTTTCTTTCGCAGCTTTAACAATTATATCTTTATCAATTGGTTTTATTGTATGAATATCTATTACTCGTATATTTATTCCTTGTTTTGCTAATTCTTCTTGTGCTTTTAGAGCTTCTGCTACAACTACACCTGTTGCAATAACAGTTGCATCTGTTCCTTCCCCAAATTGATATCCTTTTCCTATTTCAAATTTTGTGTTTTCACCATATATTACCGGTGTTGCAAGTCTTGCTAACCTTAAATATACAGGTCCTTCTATTTTTGAAATTTCTTTTACTGCCCACTTTGTTTGAATATCATCTGATGTAGATAAAACTGTCATATTGGGTAATGTTCTCATCATACTTATATCTTCAAGCATTTGATGTGTCGCACCATCTTCTCCAACAGTAATACCTGCATGTGTTGCACATATTTTTGCGTTTAATTTTGGATAAGCTATACTACTTCTTATTTGGTCATATGCTCTACCAGAAGCAAATACAGCGAAACTGCTCACATATGGAATAAGTCCAGATGTAGCCATACCAGCTGCTACACTCATCATATTTTGTTCTGCTATTCCCATATTAAAAAATCTTTCCGGAAACTGTTTTGCAAATATTCCTGTTTTTGTAGCACTAGAAAGGTCTGCATCTAGAACTACTATGTTTTCATTTTCTTTTCCAAGTTCAGCTAAGGCTTCACCATAACTTTGTCTTGTTGCTATTTTCTTTTCTAAATCCATAATAACCTCCTATGCTAACTCAGATATAGCTTGGTTATATTGTTCATCATTTGGTGCTTTTCCATGCCATTCCGCTTTATCTTCCATAAAAGAAATTCCTTTTCCTTTTACAGTATTTGCTACTATTGCAACTGGTTTTCCTTTTACAACTTTTGCATTTTCAAATGTTTCTATTAATTTCTCTATATCATTTCCATTTACTCTAAACACTGTGAATCCAAAGCTTTCTAATTTTTCTACTATTGGATATGGGCTCATAACATCTGTTACTTTTCCATCTATTTGTAAGTTGTTGTTATCTACTATTAAACACAAATTATCTAATTGATAATGTGAGGCTGTCATTGCAGCTTCCCAAATTTGTCCTTCTTGTATTTCTCCATCTCCAACAATGCAATACACTCTGTTAGATTGTTTCTTTAATTTGCTAGCCATTGCCATACCACATGCGGCAGATAGCCCTTGCCCCAAAGAACCGGTAGTCATATCAACTCCTGGTAATTTATTTAAATCTGGATGTCCTTGTAATCTACTTCCTAATTTCCTAAATTCTTTTAATTCTTCTACTGAAAAAAATCCTCTTTCAGCAAGTATAGCATATAATGCTGCTGAGCTGTGTCCTTTTGATAAAACTAATCTATCTCTATCTTCCATTTTAGGATTTTCTATATCTATATTCATTTGGTTAAAATATAGCACTGTTAAAATATCTATACAAGATAAAGCTCCACCTGGATGCCCAGATTTTGCTGAATAAACTTGTTCTATAATATTTTTTCTTGCTCTTTTTGCAATTTCTTGCAATTCATTTATTTCCATATTCGTCACCCTTTTTATATAAATATTTACTATATTATTTACTATTTTTTCTTAATATATCATAAAAAAAGTAAAGTGTAAATATTGAAATACAAGATTCCATATTTACTTTTTTATTTTTAAAAAAGCGAAGCGTCAAAAAAAATTAAATATGTAAATTTAAATCTTCTTCTGTCGGCAATGCTTCTATAATTTCTTTGGGTAATATTTCAAAAGAAGATATCCCTATTGGATTTGCCACATTATTTAATGAATATTCAACTGTTAATTTACTTTTATCTTTACACAAAATTAAACCTATTGTATTATTATCTTTTTCTGTTTTTAATGTATTATTTACTGCATTTATATAAAAGTTTAGTTTTCCTGCATATTCTGGTTTAAATTCTCCTATTTTTAATTCAATTACAACATAACACCTTAGTTTTAGATTATAAAATAGCATATCAATAAAATAATCCGTATTATCCACTGATATCTTATATTGATTTCCTACAAAACTAAACCCTTTTCCGAAGTTCAATTAAAGTATCTTTTATTCTTTCTACCAAAGCATTTTCTAATTCTGTTTCAATATATTTTTCTTTTAATAATGGTAAACTAAATATATATGGATCTTTTTGCATATTATTTGCCAAATCACTTAATGGAGAAATTAATTTTTCTTTAAAATTATTATCTTTAAATTTTTTTCCTTGTCTTTCATATAATTTCGTACAGATTTGAATTTTAAGAATGTCCACTGACCAACCATTTTCTACACATTTTTCCATATACCATAATCTTTCATTTTTATCTTTTATTTTGTCTAAAATAAGCATATTATGTGACCAAGGAATTTGTGCAGATGCCGTCTGCACTTTTGAGTCATTGCTTAATTCTATATAAAATTTCTTCATATTTTTAATATTTCTTATCGAAAAACCTTTTATGTTTGGAAACTCAATTTTAATTGCAGTACTCAAACTTTCTATAAATTTATTTCCCCAATAAGAATTTTCATATACTATTTTTCCTACATAATAATACAATTCTATTAATCTTTTATTTGCGTCACTCATTATTAATGTCTGTGTTTTATAAACTTCGCTTTTTATGTTTTCTACAACTTTTTTAAAATCTTCTTTTAACATTTTACTTTCTTGCATAAATTCCCTCATTTCTATATTTGAATTATTTGCATATGTTTAATAAGCATAATTAAATGCCATTTTTTCAACTTTTATTTTTTCTTTGAAATTCAAATTATCAGACTAAAATTTTTGATAATTTGTTTTTTAGATTTAAATTATTGATGTACATCACAATACAAAAAGAGCAAGATTTATAACCTCTTGCCCCTTGTTTGTATTATATTCTATTATTTGATATATTGCAATAAAATTCTTTTGACATAATTCGACTTTTAATCTCTTGCGCTTATTTTTGCATATTTTTTTAGTTTTTCATATACTAAATGATTTACTGTACCTGCTGGGAAGTTTCCATTTTTATCTTTCTTTCCCGCTGGTACTCCTGTTAAAATTTCTATTCCTTCTTCTATGTTAGATATTGCATATATATGGAATTTTTTATCTTTAACAGCTTCTACAACTTCATCTGATAAGTTTAAGTTTGCTACATTTTGTATTGGTATCATTACCCCATGATTTCCATTTAAGCCTCTCATTTTACAAATTTGATAGAAGCCTTCTATTTTTGCATTTACGCCACCTATTGGTTGTATATCTCCTTTTTGATTTACCGAACCTGTAACAGCAATTGATTGGTTGATAGGTAAATCTGATAAACTCGAAAGTAATGCATAAAGTTCTGTGCTTGATGCACTGTCCCCATCTACCCCATTATATAACTGTTCAAAACATATACTTGCAGTAAGTGATAAAGGAATATCTTGCGCAAACATCTCTCCTAAGTATCCATTTAGAATTAACACACCTTTTGAGTGAGATGAGCCAGACATTTTAACTTCTCTTTCAACATTTATTATTCCGTTTTTTCCTGTATAAGTATTAGCAGTTATTTTTGCCGGTTTTCCAAATGTGTAATCACCAATTGTCATAACTGTCAAACCATTTATTTGTCCTACTTTTTCTCCCTCTGTGCTTATTAAAAGAGTATTTTCTCTTATCATTTCAGTATATTTTTCGTCATACTTTTTAACTCTTTCAACACTTTCTTCTAATGCCTTTGTTACATGTTCTTCTTTAACTATTTTTGATTTACTCATTTTTGCCCAAGTACCAGCTTCTCCAATTATTTGCGCTAAATCATTAAATCTTGTTGATAACTTATTTTGGTTATCTGCAAGTCTTGATGCATATTCTATAATTTTTGCTACTGCATATTTATCTAAATGCATTATTTCTTCTTGTTCACAGAATCCATGCATAAATCTGGCAAGTTTTATTGCATTTTCATCTGTTCTTGGAGCATCTTCTGCGAACTCTACTTTTGCTTTAAATAGTTTTCTAAAATCTTCATCTGCCGCTAAAAGTGTATGATAAATACTGCTATTTCCTATTAATATTACTTTTATATCTAATGGAATTGCCTCTGGCTTTAATGATACCATAACCATCGAGCTGCGTTGATCTGATGTATTTTCAATGCTTATTTCTTTCATTCTTAATGCTTTTTTAAGAGCATTATAGCACATTTGATTTTCAAGCAAATCTTTTGCTTGAAATATTATATATCCTCCGTTTGCCTTTTGAAGAAGCCCTGCTTTAAGCATTGTATGGTCAGTTTTTAATGAGCCATAATAGTTTTCATATTCTAACTTACCAAAAATATTATGATATGAATAATTAGAATCCATTATTACTGGTGCACCTTCTAATTCGCTATTATCTACAAATAGATTTACTCTATAATTTTCCCAAGGTTTGCTTGGTGGCGGAACTGGTGCTCCCGGTTGATTACCATGTGACTTTTGTTCCATAAATGCATTTATATTTTTTAATATATTTTGTTTAATATCTGTTAAGAATTTGTTGATTTTTTTATTCTTTTTATATGCAGCTTTAATTAAATTAATTCTTGCATTTACAGTAAGTAAAGCAATATTTGATTGCCATTCTTCTATTTTAGTATCAGCTTCTTTTTCTATTACTTTTATTTGGCTAATTACAGATATTATTTGCTCTTGAACAATATTTGATTTATCTTCATATTCTTTTTTTACTTCTTCATCTAATTGTTCAAACTCTTCTTCTTTTAAAGCTTTACCATCGACTATCGGTTTCATGTATATACCATTTTCAGCTGATTTTACTTCAAATCCATATTTAGCAGACTCTTTGTTTAATTTTTCTAATAATATAGTTCTTTTTTGCTCATATTGCTGTCTTATTGAGTTTTTTTCTATCTCAAAATCCTCATTACTAAATGTACTATTTATATCATTTTTTATATCTTTAATGAATTGATCCATTGTTTCTTTAAATTCTTTACCTTGACCCGCTGGAAGAGAAACCGCAATTGGTTCATTTGGATTAGAAAAATTATATATATAACACCAATCTGATGGTGTCTTTCTCTTTTTAGAGATTGTATCTAAAAATCTCTTAGTATACATTGTTTTCCCTACACCACTTGGTCCTTCTAAGTATAGATTGTATCCTTTTACATCTACATTTAATCCAAATTCCAAAGCTTTAATAGCTCTTTCTTGACCTATTCCTGTACTTATTGGTTCTAATTCCTCTGTTGTTTCAAAAGGCAGTTTTTCTGGATTACAATATTTCTTCAAACTCTTATACGATAATTCATTATTTTTCATAAGTTTCTCTCCTTTTTTATTTTCTTTTGCTAAAATTCTAATGTCATTATAATTGCATCATCTGTATTGTTATAATATTTTGTTCTTTTACCTTTTTCTATAAAATTATATTTTTTATATAATTTTATGGCTGTTTCATTGTGTTCATTTACTTCTAATGTTACACATTTTAAGTTTTTATTTTTTGCTAGATTTATAATTTCTTCTAGCATTTTTGAACCTATATGATTTCCTCTTTTATCTTTTTTAGTTACTATATTGGTAACATGCCCTTCGTCTATTGGTTGCCATAATCCTGCATACCCGACGACTTCTCCATTTTTTATTGCTACAATATAGTCTGATAAAGGATTTTCTAATTCTTTATCTAAAATATTTGCATTCCAAAATTCATCAAACTGTTCTTGTAAAATATCTTGTATTTGATGCAAATGCTCTTTGGTCATTTTTTTTATTTCTATATTCATATATTTTCCTTTTTATCTTTCAGCATTAGATGCTCTAAGATATATTGGTTTAAGATTATGCGTATCTACTGCTTGTTCTTTTCTTCTAAATGCTATTGTTCCTATGTTTTTAGCATTTAGTTTTCCATCTTGTATAACTTTTGCATTTTCTAGTTCACATTCTATCATATCTTTATATGTGATGCTACCATCCCCCACAAAAATTATTTTTTTATTTATATTTTTTACAGAATTTATAATATTATTAATGTTATCAAACTTTAAATCTTTTATTTGTTTTAAATCATCTTGATTTTTTTCAAATATTCCGCAATAAACATTTTGATTTTTAGCATCAATTAATGAACATATTATTCCATCTTCCTCAACATTTTCTGCTAATATTTCTAATGATGAAACACCTACCGCTTTTCTATTTGTTGCATCTATAAAGGCTTTGATAGTTGAAACACCTATTCTAATTCCTGTAAAAGACCCCGGCCCAATATCACAAGCAAATAAATCTATATCGTTTACTGTTGTAGCCGTCTCTTTTAATAATTTATCTACTAATGGCATAAGCTTTACAGAATGTGTGTTTTCGTCTTCTATTAGTTCTTGTTTTATTAAATTATTATCTTCTGTTAATGCTACTGCACATATTTTTCCAGATGTTTCAACTGATAGTATTTTCATATTATTCCTTTCTTGCTTCATATTCATAAACACAAACTATTTTTTCTTTAAAACTAAATTTCTCACCTTCAAAATTTGTTCTAAAAATCTTTTGTTTTTTCAAGTCTATTTTGTATTCATTTATACTAAATTCTATTTCTTCATCATTGATTAAAATATCTTCTGGTGGTAATTGTATTTTTATTTTAGATAAACTTACTTTTTCATCTTTTATACTATTCATTGCTATTATCGGATTTGTATAGAATGTATTTTCTGCTTCAAAGTTTAGTTTATCATTTGAACATGCATAGATAAACATTTCCTTTGACTCTTCTATATTTTCTATTTTTTCCTTTATTTCTAATCCACTATTTAATCCTAATGGTAAATCTCTATTTGAGAATTTCCAAAATTCAAAAATGCTTTTTTTGTGTTCATCAATTGTTTGTAGGAATAAAGTGGCATTTTCTATTTTAGCAGTTAATATTTTTATTCTATCTTTTAATGTTTTAATCTCTATTTTACCATTTTCTACTTTTAGGTTTATTCTGTCTAATTCTATACATATTTTTATTAAATCATCTATGTTATATACTTCTTTATTTTCAATAATTGCATTAGAAATACTTTTTTCAATTTCATTTTCTTCTTTTAAGTTTTCTATTTTAGATTTATTTTCTTTTGATTTTGCAAACTTACCTGTTTTACTTTTAAAGAAATATTTAATTTTTCCAAATGTGCTTTTTCTGCATTCTAAATATGTAGAAACTTGTTTTTCTTTAAATAGATATTCTTTATTTTTTTCTGTTTCCTCTTCTTTTATTTTGTCTAACTCAATATCTATTTTCTCTTTTTCTTCAAATATTTTTTGTAATTCGCTTGCATTTTTGTGATATTCTTCTTTTATAAACTTTGATAACGTATTGTATCCTACAATTTTGTTATTATATTCAAGTGTTAGCTCACCTTTTTCACTTATTTGTGTGTCAAAGTTATAATGATGTGGTAGCTCTGCTTTTAATATAAATACATCTTTTATAAATTCAAAGAATTTATCTGCTTCTGATTTTGTTTTTAACTCTATTTTATATAAACTTTGTATCTCATCATACACCTTTGTGTAACCTACAATATGTATTGTTAATTCATTTTCTTTATCAAATACTTCATATACTTTTGGCCATTCTTTTGTAAATAACCATATATATTTTTCTATATCAGCTATTTGTTCTTTCTTTAAATATCTTTTTGTATAATCCAAATGTGTTATAGGGATAAATATTAATTCATCTTTTTCTAATTTAGCACATTCGATTTGTTTTTTTAATAAATAGAAAAATGCACTGTAATTAGCTTCATCTGTTGAAACTAGCATAAAATACTTGCCAGTAAGTTCTGAATAATATATTTGCCATAAATTATGAGTATCACATTCTACTTTAAATGGTACTTTATTTTTAGCCAACTCTTGCTCTTCTTCTATTTTATTTATTTCTTTTTTATCTAGTTTTTCAAGCATTTCAACAAATAAATCTGAGCTTAGTATATCATCTATTTTTAAATACTCACATAAAGGATGTGCTTTTGTGTATTTTTCCACTATACTTCCTAATTTATTTACTGGTGTCAACAATATTTGTATATCTTTTAAATTTATATATTTATATACTTTAAAATCTGTTTGTTCTACAACCTTCTCAGGTTTATATTCCACATCTTTATAGCTCATTAAAAAATCAGGTATGTTTTTTAAATCCAAACCTATATATTCTAAATTCTCTAAAATTAACTTTTCTTCTTTTGTTTTAGGCATTTCACAACCCTCCAAATTTTTGACACTTTTATACATTTCATAGTATATCATAAAAGTATTTTTTTGTACAAGAATTTTACATATTTTTCACTTTTTTCCTTTATTTTTTTATTCTTATGTGGTAGAATAATGTCAAATAATTTTATTTCGTAGGAGGAAACATTATGGAATTTAAAAGATGTGAACGCTGTGGAGCATTTTTTGCTTCAAATGATAATGTTTGCTACAACTGTTCTACAAAAGAAAAAGCAGATTTTTCAAAGTTTAAAACATATATTGATGAAATTAATATTGATAATATAAATTCTTTAAATGATTTATCTATTGGAACAGGTATTTCTAGCAAAACAATAAATAGATTTTTAGATAATGAAGATTTTTTAGATATAGCTAATCAAATAAATTTAAGATAAAAATAAAAGGTGTCTATAAAGGCACCTTTTTCTTATTCATGTTTTCCATATTCATAACTTGAACACATTGATTCATCGCATCTTTTTGTATCGCAATCTGGCATTGGTGATACAACTATTTGTTTTAATTTGCATTCTTGTTTATCTGTATTATTATATCTACAACTTTCTACTGTACAATTTATTTTTTGATTTTCATTCATAAAAAATAGCCTCCTTTAATAAAATTTCTTTTATTAGTATGGCCATTTTTATAAATTTTATTATTTACATTTTATTCGTAAATTCCAATTGTTCTCATATAATTTATATAACCATTATCAATATTAGTCCAAATATCAATTTCAGTATCTAATACATTTTTATCCAATTTTTCGTTTGAATATTTTTCATAATTTTTAACAATACTATCTTTAAATTGTGCTGGACATCTTCCAATTATTCTTGCTACATCAAAATATTTGTTTCCATAACCCGCAAATCCGAAATCAATAATTGCTGCCACATGATTATCTTTATTCAATAATACATTGCTTGAATTCAAATCACCATGAACTAAACAGTTATTTTCTTTTTTAGAAAATTCTTGTACATCCCAAAATTTTCTATCTTCTTCACTTACATGTAAAACTAATAACTCATTTAAGAAATCAACTAAATTCAAATGTGATTCTTTTTGTTCCTCAATTTTATTTTTCTTTAAATCTACACTATGTAATTGATACATAAATTTAGCAATTTCATCTGATATGTTATCTACTTGTTCTTGACTTAATTCATTCATTTTATCTGCCAAAACTGTTCCTTCTATTTTTTCATGAACACTATATGGTCTATTATTATCAAAATATAAGTTTGTTCTTACTGTGTTAAAGTCTGTTTTACCATAAATATATTGTGATAACGCACAATCTTTTACAATTGTTCTAGCCCAGAAATCATCTCTTGGAAATCTAAAAAAGTAATCTCCATCATCTGTTGAAACTTCATAAACAATATTTGTCCAACCAGTAGATATTTGATTAAAGTTTTTAACTTTTTTATCTTTTAACGTGTTTTTTATTATTTTTTCGTAATCTTCACCTAATTCAAAATATTTTTTCTCCATGTTATAATCCTTTTCTTCCTTATTTGTTACCGTTTAGCATTTCTTTTACTAAATCTAATAATTCATTTTCAGATTCTTCATCATAATTATTATATACTATATAATCAAACATATTACGTAAGTTTTCGTCGGTAGATATTCTGTTATAATGTTCATCTATTTCTTTAATTCTTTCTTCTTCTTTTTCCTTAGATAAGTTTCTTTTTCTTGCTTGATTTTTAGCAATTTCTATATCTTTTGGTAATATATATATAGTTTTAATATCAGTTCTTACTTTTTTCCAATCTGCTATTGTTGTATAGTGCATTTCAAAAACCATGTTTTTTTCTGAAAATATTTCATCTTTTAAATATGCATAAGTTCCGCCAAAAACGTCAAAATCATAAGCTATTTTCCCTTGTGCTTTTAATTCTTCAAGTTCTTGTTTCGTCATAAATAGCCCAGCTTTTCCATCTTCTTCCCCTACACGTTTTTCTCTTGTACGTATAGTATTTACTTTTTCAAAATCAAAATTTTCTACAATTCTTTCTTTATAATACGACTTACCTACCCCTGTTACTCCAACCAAAGCTAATAACATATTTTATTCCCTACTTTTCTACTTTATTTTGCTTACATATTTTAACACAAAAGATAGCAGTTTGTAAACCGCTATCTTTTAACTTTTTGTGTTGTTTGATTTTTGTCTTCTATTTTTTTAACTTCTTTCGACTCTTTATTATCTCCCAAACAGTTTTCTGTACTTTTAAAACTTAAATACCAACTCATTCCATTTTGATTGTTTTCTACCTCTTTACTTCTTTGTTCTAATTCTGCAAAAGTTTGTGGACTAGGCATAATTATTGGATTTCCCATACTCCAATTGGCAGGAGTTGCTCCTTTACATTTAGTTGATACTTGTAGCGCTTCTAATGCTCTTAAAATTTCTGGTATACATCTTCCAATATTTAATGGATATATTAATATCAATCTCACTATTCCTTCTGGATCAATTATATATACATTTCTTACTGTTTCAGTGTTGCTAACATCACTTGAAATCATACCATATTTTCTAGCAATTTGGCCATTTCTATCTGCAATTATCGGGAAAGGAACTTTTATTCCTGTTCTTAAATATATATCATACATCCAAGCTAAATGTGATGAATTGCTATCTACACTTAATCCTAATAAGCATGCATTTCTTTGGGTAAAATATGTATTAGCATTTGCAAAAGCTATCATTTCGGTAGTACATACTGGGGTAAAATCTCCTGGATGTGAAAATAGTATAACCCATTTTCCTAAATAGCTTGATAAAGATATATTGCCCATTGTTGTCTGTGCATCAAAGTCAGGAGCTTTCATGCCAATTCTTACATTTCCATTCATCATTAATTCATAATCCATAAAATAAACCTCCATAATATTTGTATATATTATGAATGTTTTAATTCATTTGTTAATTATTGTGATAAATAAAGAGGAAGTACTTATTAAAGCACTTCCTCTTTATTAGTTTAACTACAAAATTAATTAAACACAAAAGCGTTATTCATAGCTTACAACTAATGGAATTGCATTTTTAATATGCATTCTTCCCCAATAATTGTAATGGTATACAAATGATGAAGGACTTTCATCTTTTGCTTTTTGAGAACCTCCAACGAATCTCCAATAATTATCCTTCCATGCAATTAGTCTATACCAATTGGCATTATCTGGGTCATTGCAAACCTTCTTCCAAGATTCTCCATTGCTGATTCTTTGGGCCCATACAAGTGCCTGTTCAACCCAGTCAGCTGCATGGTCACCCAATTCGCAAGCTACTTGCTTTAACTGGCTTATGGATTTTTTCTTCCAATTTTTTTCCGGCATAATCACCTTAAATTCCGCCGGATACTTGGTAGGATTTTTCCTTACAACATCAAGCGCTTCGCGAATAAGCTGCCTGGTTCTTTCTTGCTGTGGGTCTTTTTTTTCTCTTTTAAAGAGATTTTTGTTTATGGTATTTAAGTTTACCACAAACCACTCGCCCTCAGTTGGTGTCCGTGTTTTTTCAGCCACTTTCATGTCCTTTTTCCTCCTGTAATTATATAAAAATTTGAGCAATTTGCTCAGTATGACTATTTTATCATAGTTATCAAAAATTTGCAAATTGCTCTTTAAATTTAATTATTCATTTCTTTTTCACCATTGTATTCATCAACTAAATATAATGGTCTGTTTTTTGTTTCATTAAATATTCTTCCTAAATATTCTCCAACTATTCCAAACAGCAATATTTGTATTCCTGAGAAGAATAGTATAAGTAATATAATTGCTTGATATGCATGTACTACTTCTTTAATAACAAAACATTTAACAAGTACATATAAGGCATAAACTGCAAGCATTATAAATGTTGGTATACTTATATATGTCGCAAGTCTTAATGGAGATGTTGTGAATGATGTTATACCGTCTATGGCTAAATCCACAAGCTTTTTATAATTCCATTTTGTTTTTCCAGCTATTCTTGCATCTCTATCAAAAAGAACTTCCTTCTTCTTGTATCCTATCCAGCTAAACATACTCTTAGAGCATCTTTGAGATTCTCTTAATTTTTTTAGAGCATTTACGCATCTTGTATCTAATAATCTAAAATCCCCAGTATCTTCTTGTATTTCAACTCTTGACATTCTTTGAAGTACTTTATAGTACATTTTAGATGTAAATTTCTTTAAGAAAGTTTCTCCGTCTCTTGATTTTCTTTTTGCATATACATCATCATAGCCTTCTTCCCAGTATTTTATTAATTCAGGAATAAGCTCTGGTGGATCTTGAAGGTCTGCATCTATAAATATTACTGCATCACCTTTTGCATAATCCAATCCAGCCATCATAGCTACTTCTTTACCAAAGTTTCTAGATAAGTTTACATAGCAAAATCTTTCATCTTTTTGTCTTAATTCTTTTATTATTTCTAATGTTTTATCTTTGCTTCCATCATTTATAAATAAGACTTCAAATTCATAGTTTTCTATACTATTTAATAAGTTTGTTAATCTTTCGTATAAAAATGGTAATGACTCTTCTTCATTATATGCTGGCACAACAATCGAAATTTTTTTCATCTTATTTTTCCTCTTTCTCTTTATTTTTAAATACCACTAATTTACTTAAAATATAATTTCCTATAATTATTAGCACTTGTGATACTAATGTCCATATTATTACCCATATATCACTATTTAATCCTAATGCTGTTACAAATATAAACATTATTAACATTTCTAATCCAAGTGTAGCAAGTCTTGCTGTAAAAAACTTTATCATCTCTTTAATAATCGCTTTTGATTTGCTTTCAAATACCCAGATACGATTTGTTATGTATGCAAATAAACATGCTGCAATCCATGATGTTATAACTGCTATTTGAAGTTGTAATGCGTTTGCTGCGTCTAATACCGTGAATAATAATAAATATTTAGTAACAAGGCTCACAACTGTCGTTAATGCTCCAAAGATTAAATAATTTATTATTTCTTTATGCTTAAAATATAGTTCTTTTATTTTTTGCATTATTATAACCCCTCAACAAAATTCTTAGCTTTTTCTTTCAAATCTTCTAATGTTCCATCATTTTCAATATAATAATCATATTTATATTCATTAACTTTTCCATCTGAATCATTTGAAGTTATTAATTGTACTCTTGGATTTGTAATTAATAAAGTTTTTGCATTTAAAAGTTTTTTAGCTTTTTCTATTTCTTCTGCTTCTCTTATATGAATAAACATAAGGCTATCATCTGAACCTTTAAATTTTTCTGCCATACTACATATATATTTTGTTGGAGCATCATTATATGCTATACTTAATTGTTTTAAATCTACTAATAATTTTCTACTTACTTCATCCTTTTCTCCATTCCAACCAACTAAAATAGCTGCCGCTTCTTTTACCTTATCAACTGTTGAAATATTTAATACTTTTTCTATTTCTGAACAAAAGCTAACAAATGTATCTTTACCAGCTCCACCTGTTCCATTAATTATAATAATCTTTTTCTCCATTTCTTACTCCTCACTTTTAAATTTTCTTTTTGTATTGTATCACATAATACAAAATTTAACAATAAATTACAAAAAAGAAATTGATTTAAAAAACCAATTCCTTTTTCATGATTTTATTATACTTTTTTCCAGAACCAATCTAGACTGTTGTCTATGCTTTTTTTGTGTTTTTCTCTTGTTTCTATATCGTCTACCCATAAGTATGAAATATAAGCTAAGAAAATCATACAAGCATCTACACCCATAGATACAGTTACCATAGACTTATATGCTAAATCTGTTAATACTGTTGACTGGAATGTGTGTATTACTAATAATATTAAGAATAAAAATAGAGGTATTGCTGGCATAAAGCTTTTCTTAAATTCTTTTCCTATTATTATAAATAGTAATGTAATCATTAATGCTCCAATTATTGTGTATGGTTGTGATAAATCTACTATATACATTTTTTCTCCTCCTTTGTTTATATAAATTATTTTAACTTATTTTCAATTAAATTTGCAAGCTTTTCTGCTTTTTCTTTTATATATTTTTCATCGCTTCCTTCAATCATTACTCTAACTAATGGTTCTGTTCCAGAAGTTCTTATTAATACTCTACCATTATCAGAAAATTCTTCTTCTATTTTTCTTATTTCTTCTTGTATTTCTTTATCTCCTGAATAATCGTATTTCTTTTCATTGCTTACCTTAGCATTTACCAAAACCTGTGGGAATATACTTACTATTTTTCTAGCTTCTGATGCTTTTTGTTTGTTTTCTAATAATGTTCTTATAAGCATTAGTGATGTAAGAATTCCATCTCCTGTTGGATTGTAATCTAATAAGATTATATGTCCTGATTGCTCTCCGCCTAAATTATATTTATTTTTCAACATTTCTTCAAGAACATATCTGTCTCCAACTTTTGTCTCTACAAATTGTAAGTTATTTTCTTTTGAATATTTTTTCAATCCTAAGTTGCTCATAACAGTTGCTACAATAGTATCTTGATTTAATTTATTGTTTTTCTTCATATAGTTAGATAATATTGCAAGTATTATATCTCCATTTATTTCATTTCCCTCATCGTCTATTGCTAAACATCTGTCTCCATCTCCGTCATAAGCAATCCCAAGAGATAATTTATTTTGAATAACAAATTCTTTTAATCCTTCTAAGTGTGTTGATCCACAACCTCTATTTATATTTATTCCATTTGGAAAATTATTTATTATTCTATATTTAATTCCTAGCTCTTCAAAAATATATTTAGCGACTTCATAAGTTGCACCATTTGCTGTATCTAAACCAACCACAAAATCTTCTGGTGCTTTTACATCTTTAAATAAATCTCTTATAAATCCGGCATATTCGTAAATATATTCAGGATGCATTTTTGATACACCTATTTTTTCGTGTTCAGCTGTTAGCTCTCCTATTCTACCGGAATCTATTATTTCTTCAATTTCTTCTTCTATTTCATCTGGTATTTTCATACCTTTGTTACTAAAAAATTTGATACCATTAAATTCGAATGTATTATGAGATGCTGATATAACAACTCCTGCATCTGCATTCATTTTTTTAGTTAAATATGCTACTGCTGGTGTTGGAAGTACTCCTAACAATTTAACATTTGCTCCATAACTTAAAAATCCTGCTGTCATAGCACTCTCTATTAAAGTACCTGATATTCTTGTATCTCTACCTATTAATATAGTAGGTGTATGATTACTATGTTTTGCAAGTACATACGCACCTGCTTTTGCTACTTTGTATACAAATTCTGGTGATAACTCAGTATTTGCTATACGTCTAATTCCATCTGTTCCAAAATACTTTTTCAATATTTTTTCCTCACTTTCTGTCATTAATATTATATAAATATATATTCTTAATTTCAATATTTTTTACAAACTTTTAGTTAATATTGTTTTGAAGATAATTGTATTATTAAATCAATATTATCATCCTCTGCTGCTTTATTCTTTCTTATCGCTCCACATTTTTCACACTTAAAAATAATAACATATCCCTTTTTAGAATCTATTTCCACACTTACGGGTTTTAATACGCCTTGGCAAGTTTCTGCTCTATCTCCCGGATTTATATCTACATGTTTTGAATGTAAACAACTTGGGCAATGGTTTCTGCAAGTATATCCTAATTTTTCTACTTTTTTACCACAGTTATGGCATATAAATTCCTCATCAATTTTTGTAAATTTACTTTGCATTTTTACTCCTTTTTATCATTGATATTTTATATCTTTTACAAAAATTAGTCAAGTTTAATCATATATTTTACAAAACATGGATATACTTAATATAAGGAGTTGATTTGTATGGAATTAAATAGAATAAATTCAATTTTAAGTAATAAAGAAAAAGTTGATATCTTTTATGAAGACAGGCCCGTTTGGATTCAAGAAATTAATAATACAAGAGCAAAAGTTGGTTTTGTAGATGATTTTGGTGAAGAAGATGTATTTATTAAAGATTTGTATGAACGTGAACTTTAATTAACACATAATATATATTTTAAAGAGCAACCGGTTATGAGCCGGTTGCTCTAAATTTTTTATGTGTATTACAATATAATTTTATTCTTTAATTCCAAATTTTAAAGTAGCCCATCCACTTAGTAAACCTAAAATACCATATATTAATATTATTGATAACATTAATAAAGAATTTCCAAAAGTATTAGGAGATAAACCTATACCTAAACCCGCAAAAGTCATTGATATTCCTACAAATATACCACTAACTGAATAAGGAATAATTTTTTCCATTTTTTCTAATTCAATAGATACATAATTTATAATCATTGTAGCTAAGATCGAACCAAAAGCTATTATACCTATATTCATAAAACTAAATAAATTTCCTAATTTCATTATTGCAACAGCCGCTAAAAAACCTAATATATATCCTAATATGGCCTTTAATCTTCCTTTAACTGTTTCTCCAAAAAATACTGTCCAACTTACGAAGGCTACCCATGTAAAAGAAGCTGTTTGACCTAATATTTTTGTGATTAATCCATCTAACAAAACTAATATTCCTGCTATTAATCCAATTACCAGAGCTTTTCTTGTTATTTTATTCATATTATCTATCCTCCATCAACAATTATATTATTTAGTATAAAAAATATCAATAATATTTTTAAAAAAACTAAAAAGACTCTATTACATATAATGTAACAGAGTCTTTAAGTTACTTTTCAATAAATGCTTTTAAGAATTTTCCTGTATAAGACTTTTCATTTTTAATTAATTGTTCAGGTGTTCCTACTTGTACTATCGTTCCTCCTGCATCTCCACCTTCCGGTCCTAGATCTATAATGTGGTCTGCTGTTTTTATTAAATCTAAATTGTGTTCGATTACTATAATAGTATTTCCTGTATCAACTAATCTATGAAGAATATCTACAAGTTTATGAACATCTGCTATATGAAGACCCGTGGTTGGTTCATCTAATATATATAGTGTCTTTCCTGTTGGTTTTTTAGATAATTCTGTTGCAAGTTTTACTCTTTGTGCTTCTCCACCTGATAATGTTGTTGATGGTTGTCCAAGTTTTATATACCCAAGTCCCACGTCATATAAAGTTTGAATCTTTTGTTTTATTTTAGGTAAATTCTTAAAGAATTCTAATGCTTCTTCAACTGTCATATCAAGTACATCAGATATTGTTTTTCCTTTATATTTTACCTGTAATGTCTCACTATTGTATCTCTTACCATGACACACTTCGCAAGGCACATAAACATCTGGTAAAAAGTGCATTTCTATTCTAATAATTCCATCACCATTACAAGCTTCACATCTTCCACCTGGAACATTAAAACTAAAACGTCCTTTATCAAAACCTTTTAATTTTGCTTCATTCGTTGTAGCAAATAAATCTCTAATATGATCAAATACTCCTGTGTATGTTGCTGGGTTTGAACGTGGTGTCCTTCCTATTGGCGATTGGTCTATATTTATAATCTTATCTATATTCTCTATACCTTTAATTTCTTTGCATTTACCTGGTTTTTCCTTTGATTCATATAACTGTCTTGCAATTGTTTTATATAGTACTTCATTTACTAATGTGCTCTTCCCAGAACCAGAAACACCTGTAACACAAGTAAATACTCCTAGTGGGAACTTAACATTTAAATTCTTTAAATTGTTTTCAATTGCGCCAACAACTTCTATTGCTTCTCTTTTAGGTTTTCTTCTTTTTTCTGGTACTCTAATTTGTTTTCTTCTTGATAAATATTGTCCTGTAATTGATTCAGATACTTTCATAATTTCTTCTGCTGTTCCTTGTGCAATTACTTGACCACCATGAACACCAGGTCCTGGTCCAATATCTATTACTTGGTCTGCTGCAAGCATTGTATCTTCATCATGCTCTACAACTAAAACAGTATTTCCTAAATCTCTTAATTTCTTTAATGTTGCAATTAATTTTTCATTATCTCTTTGATGTAATCCTATACTTGGTTCATCTAGTATATATAGCACTCCTGATAAAGCAGAACCTATTTGTGTAGCTAAACGAATACGTTGTGCTTCACCACCAGATAATGTTCCTGCTGATCTAGATAGTGTCAAATACTCTAAACCTACATCTATTAAGAATTGTAATCTTTTATTTAATTCTTTAACTATTTGGTCTGCTATCATTTCATCTTTTTTGCTTAATTTTAATGTATTTATATAATTTTTAATTTTATCAATAGACATATCTGTAAGTTCATTTATGTTCTTTTCCCCTACTCTTACAGATAAACTGTTTTCATTTAATCTAGAGCCA
>JAZSPC010000005.1:0-3494 GCA_045537285.1 Clostridia bacterium | reverse complement strand
TGAAGTGAACCCCATTTTGTTCACAAATAAAAAAGAGTATTATGATAAAATAACACTTATCGAAAGGTAGGTGTTATTTTTATGGGAAAACATTATTCAGAAAATTTTAAGCAAAAGCTTGTGAATGAATATAAGTCAGGGCAATATGGTGGATATCCTAGAATTGCACATAAATATGGTATAAGTCATTCGACTCTATGGAAATGGATACTTAAGGATAGAAAACAAGGCAATCAAAAAAATGATATATATCATGCGCGTGGAAGACCAACTGAAGAAAATGTAAACTACAAAGAAAGGTATGAAATATTAAAAAAATACCAAGCCTTCCTAAAGGCACAACGAGAGAAAAAGTAACTTTTATCAACCTGTACATAAATAAATATAAACTCTCAAATATGTGTGCCGTATTAGAAATAAGTAAAAGAACATATTACAAATATAGAAACATCGAAGATAAAGATTATTACGACTATTTGATAATAAAAGAAATATTTGAAGAGTCTAAATGTACATATGGTTATCGTAGGATTGCAGAAGGTATAAAGATTAAATATGGTGTAAATATTAATCACAAGAAAGTACTTAGAATAATGAATAAATATGGTTTAAAAGCTAAATATACTCAAAGAAAACGTAATCAATCGTATAAAAGAATCGAAGCAAACGTAAAGCCCAATTTAGTGAAAAGAAAATTCAATGTAGATGCACCCAATAAGATTTGGACAACAGATATAACATATCTAATATTTAACCAAAAGAGAGCATATCTATCAACAATTTTAGACTTGTATGACCGAAAAGTTGTTGCATATCAAATATCAAAATTTAATAACATAAATATAGTTGTTGACACATTAAATCAAGCTATAGCCAAAAGAAAAGATGTACATGGACTTATCATTCATAGTGATCAAGGTTTCCAATATACATCTTTTGAATACAAAGCCATTTGTGAATCTAATGGTATTCAAATATCAATGTCCAGAAAAAGCACTCCGATAGATGATTCACCAATGGAATCTTTCCATAGTATCTTAAAGAAAGAAACTTTGTACAATAATGATATCACATCTTTGCAAGATTATATAGCTTTAGTTGAAGATTGGTTAGAATTTTATAATACAAAAAGATTAAAAAACAAGAAGTAGAAATTTTCTACTCCTTGTTTTAAATTACTCTTTTTTATTTGTGAACAAAATGGGGTTCACTTCATAATTAGCTTCCTACTTTTTAAATTTTTACAGTTTCCTTTTTGTCTTCTTCAATATGTTCTAAGCCATATTCGATTATTTGATTAATAACATTATTAAAAGATATTTCATGTTCATCTGCTATTTGAGAAATCTTATCAAATGATTTTCCACTTAATCTTATTGTTCTAGTAATACTATCTTTTCTAGGACATCTTCCTGATATTTTTAAAAATCCCATAATTAACCTCCGATATTAATATATATTTTTGTGTGTAGCAAATTGTGTAGAAATTTGTTAGATGTATTATATTTTAAAAAAATTTAAAAAAAGATACACAAAAGGGTGTACAAAACAAAAAACATGTGATATAATTCAAGTGTGTGTGGAGAGCAAGGAAACAGCGTTTTTCTATTTTAATCTCCGAAAAAGGGAATATGGAAACATATTCTCTTTTTCTTTTGCAATATTTATTTTTTTTTAGTATAATGTAGTTAAGAAAAAATAGGAGGGATTAATGATGCCCAATATAATAGATTATTTAAATTGGAGAGGCGATTTAAGTTTTAAACAGGATAAAATTAATGAAGTAGATGCTATAATATTTTCTAGATTTTCATATCTACCATTTAAAGATATTGATATAGAAAAGATAGATAATATAGCTAATATATCTAATAAAATGAAAGATTTAGATTTGGATAAATTCATTTGGAAAGATGATAAAGAGTTTATAATAAAACTAGGGCAAACAAATAGATATAAAGATTTAATTGTAACAGATTATGAAGAAATAATGGATTTTGAGGCTGAAAAACAATTTGCCGCAGTTACTATATGGCTTCCGAAAGGATATAAATATGTATCTTTTAGAGGAACAGATATGTCTCTTGTTGGTTGGAAAGAAGATTTTAATATGTCTTTTATGCAAAATATTCCATCTCAATTAGAAGCAGTAGACTATTTGAATAAAATTGGAAGTAAATATTTAGGTAAACTTATAGTTGGTGGGCATTCAAAAGGTGGTAATTTATCTGTATATGCATCAATGTTTTGTAAAGATCGAGTTAAGAAAAAAATAGTAGAAATTATAAATGCAGATGGACCAGGATTTGATGAATCTATATTTAATACAGAAAATTATATTAAAATTTTGGAAAAAGTAAATACATATATACCGCAATCATCAATCATAGGAAGACTTTTAGAACATGATGAAGATTATGAGATTATCCATAGTACTCAAAAAGGAATAATGCAACACGATATTTATTCTTGGCAGGTAAATGCAACAAACTTAGTACGCATTCCAAATTTAACAAATGATAGTCAGTTTGTTAATAAAGTAGTAAGAGACTGGCTTAAAAATACAACTACTGAACAAAGAAAAAATTTTGTTAATGTTATTTATGATGTACTAATAGCAACAGAAGCAAAAAGTATACACGATTTTGGGATAGACACACTGAGAAAAGTGGCAACAGTTATAAAATCATATAAAAATATTGATAAAGAAGAAAGAAAAGAAATAGAAACGATGATAAAATTGATGCTTGAAAGTGCAGTAAAAACTATAAAAGACAATAGAAAAAAAGAAGTAGTTTAAATGAAGAATGGACGATTATAATTTTCAAAAATAACTAATCATAATACAACCCTTATACGAATACAATTAAACAAATGTAATCGTATGGGGGTTTGCAATATGCGTGGTATATCAATAGAAGAACGTGCAATATATTTAGCACATTATATAATAGATTCAAAAGATACTGTAAGAGGAGCAGCAGCTAAGTTTGGAATTTCAAAATCAACGGTACATAAAGATGTAAGTGAAAGACTTGTGAAAATTAATGCAGCATTAGCAAATGAAGTTAGAATAATTTTAGATGCAAATAAAGCAGAAAGACACATAAGAGGTGGAATGGCAACAAAATTAAAATACGAACATGATAGAGAGGAAAAAGAAGCTGTATAAGCTTCTTTTTTATTTACATCTTGTAGAAAGATAAAAAATAAAATAAATAATTGTATTTTTTATTTTATATGATATAATTACAAGTGAAATACAAATGAACCAATATTGGAGGAAATATGTTTTTTAATATATTCAAAAGAAAAGAAAAGAAACTACTAACAGGCGGATTGAATAAAGATGTTTTAGCGGGATTTATAGATAAAATAGAAGATATAGTATGCATTGTTGATAACAATTATAAAATAGACTATATAAACAAACCTGAAATGGTTACAAGATATAATTATTTTATGGATTTATTAGAATATAATGAAAATCAAGA
>JAZSPC010000047.1:0-2886 GCA_045537285.1 Clostridia bacterium | reverse complement strand
GTATTTCCTAAGTCTCTTAATTTTTTTAAAGTTGCAATTAGCTTTTCATTATCTCTTTGGTGTAATCCTATACTTGGTTCATCAAGTATATATAATACACCCGATAGAGCAGATCCAATTTGTGTTGCAAGCCTTATACGTTGCGCTTCTCCACCTGATAATGTTCCTGCAGATCTTGATAATGTTAAATATTCTAATCCTACATCAATTAAAAATTGTAGCCTTTTATTTAATTCTTTAATAATTTGATCAGATATTATTTCTTCTTGTTTTGAAAGTTTTAATGAATTAATATGTTCCTTTATTTTATTAATAGACATATTTGTTAATTCATTAATGTTTTTATCTCCAACTTTTACAGATAAACTTTCTTTTCTTAGTCTTGTTCCATTACACTCTGGACAATCACTATTACTCATATAGTATTCGTAAAAATCTCTCATGCCTTGTGATTTTGTTTCCGAATGACGTCTTTCTAATGTTGGAATTACACCTTCAAATGGTGCTTTAAATTTTCTTGTTCCTGCATATGATGTGTATTCAAAATCAATCTCTTCTGCACCTGTACCGTATAGTATTTTTTCTAAAAAGCTTCTTGGTAAATCTTTTATTGGAACTTTTATATCTACACCATAATGTCTTCCAATACTTTCGAAATACATTTTTGCCATAGTATCGCCTTTTTTCATTGTGCTTGCACCAAAAGCTTTTACTCCATCATAAAGAGTTTTATTTTTATCTGGTATTATTAAATCCTCATCCATTTTCATTAAGTAACCAATACCTGCACATGATGGACATGCTCCAAATGGATTATTAAATGAGAACATCCTTGGACTTAATTCTTCAAAACTAATATCACAATCTGGGCAAGCATAGTTTGTACTATATAGCTTGTCTCCTTCTCCTTTAACTTCTATTAATACTAATCCATTTGCATGTTTTAAGGCTACTTCAATTGACTCTGCAAGCCTACTTCTAATATCTTCTTTAACAACTAATCTATCTACTATAATTTCTACATTATGTTTTTTCTTTCTATCTAAATCTAAATCATCTGTTAATTCAACTGTTTCGCCATCTACTCTTGCACGTACAAAACCTTCTTTTGTGAAGCCTTCGAATAACTTTATAAACTCACCTTTTCTTCCACGAATTATTGGTGATAGCACTTGAATTTTAGTTCCTTCTTCAAGCTCTAATACACTATCTACTATTTGGTCAATAGTTTGTTTTTCTATTTTCTTACCACAGTTTGGACAATATGGCACACCAATTCTAGCATATAGCAAACGTATGTAATCATATATTTCTGTAACAGTACCAACTGTTGAACGTGGATTTTTAGATGTTGTTTTTTGATCTATTGAAATTGCAGGAGATAACCCATCTATTGATTCTACATCTGGTTTTTGCATTATTCCTAAGAACTGTCTTGCATAAGATGATAAACTTTCTACATATCTTCTTTGACCTTCTGCATACAAAGTATCAAACGCCAAAGAAGACTTTCCAGAACCAGAAAGCCCAGTTATTACTACTAATTTATCTCTTGGTATTTCTAAATTTATATCTTTTAAGTTATGCTCTTTTGCTCCCTTTATTATTATTTTATCATTCATATTATTCCCCCAATAACATAGATATTATAAAACAAAAGTTTGTAAAAGTCAATGGTAATAATTTCATATTGTTTATTAATAAAAAATATCAAAAAAGAACATATTAAACTATGTTCTTTTTTAGTTTATTTTATGTACAAATTTTATTATCTATCTTTTTTAACTAAACACATTATTATATCTATTACATCTCATGTTTACATACGTCACAAAAACCATCATCATTATCATCATAGCACAAATCATTAGAAAATTGATCACGATCTATTTCTCCGCAATCATCGCAAGACCACCAACTATAATGATTACCGTTATTTTCATCATATCTCCATCCAAGATCGACATATGCCTCTTCTGGATGAGGACATGTATATTCACAAATTACACATTGACTATCTTCATAATCATGTCCACATTCATGACCACAAGTATTGCAAATCCCCTCTTGGTAATCATGTTCAGAAGTAGTTTCTTCCCAATAGTCACAATAGTCACAATAATAAGTAAGAATACACTCTGTATCAGTTGAATTATCATAGTGATCATTTAAACTATGCTCCTCGCAAACATTACCACATTTTGTACATGTTCCTCCACTATAATCATGGTCCTCATCATAACCGAATTCATTGTCGAATTGCATACCACATGTCTTGCAATAATAACTAGGATAGCATGTAGAATCATCATTAGCAGTCCAAACTTCATTCAAATCCCAATCATTAAAACCATCGTGTTCACATATTAATCCACATATAGAACACTGTGTTGGATGGTAACCTCCATAAGGCTCTCCATCTTCGTCTACTCCTAGTTCATCATCCCATCCTCCACCTGTCCATTGGTGCTCTGTACATGTTTGTTGATTTAGTTGATTTAAATAATCTAAATACCCATTTAACATTCCTGCTTCATTTCTTTGCGCTTGGTTGTATGCATCTGCTGCATTTTGTGCATAGTGCAATATTCCATCATCTGTTATACTTGATATCGCTACTGCTGCTAAGATTAATAATACTACTATTGTTATTATTAATGCTATTAAGGTTATACCCTTATTTGTTTTTGTACTTTTCATTTTTATCCTCCTTTGTGTACATTCTTATGTACATTATATTATTTATATTTTTTATTGTCAATTATTTTTCGACATTTTATTTTTCCAATTTTTTCACACAAAAAACAGACTCGATTTATATTATTAATCGGTCTGTTTTATATACATTTATATAAAGGCTAATTTCATCAGCCTTATTTTTTATAT
>JAZSPC010000024.1:0-6690 GCA_045537285.1 Clostridia bacterium | reverse complement strand
TTTTAAAAAATTTTGCAAAAGAAAAAATCAGTAATTTTTACGGTGCTTTTATTATTCGTTTTTTCTTAAAAATATTACTAATTTCTACTTAATATTTTTGTTTTCATAAGTTTTAAGCTAAATATTATTGTAGCATAATTTATATTTACAAGTCAATATGTTTTTAGAAAGTTTTTTAAGTTTTTTTGTTTCTTTTTGTCTTTTACCTTTCTTTCGTTTGACCGTAATATTATATTAACATAATCTCTACCTCTTTGCAAGTGTTTTTTGTTGGTAATTTGTACCATAAAAAAAGAATATCAAATAATAATATGTTGATATTCTCATTTTATTACTTTTATTTATTAGCCCTTTGTTTTACTATTTCATATGTTACTATTCCAGCAGATACAGAAGCATTTAATGAAGTAATCTTTCCGTGCATTGGTATCTTAACTAGTATATCACAGTTTTCTGAAACAAGTCTATTCATTCCATTTCCTTCACTTCCTATTACTAGTGCAATAGGACCTGTTAAATCTTGTTCATAATAATAGTTATCTGCTGAACCATCAGTTCCAATTATCCATAAGCCGCTATCTTTCAAGAATTGTATAGTATCGTTTATATTATTAACTCTTGCTATTTTCATATGTTCTACTGCGCCTGCTGACACTTTGTTTACTGTACTATTTACACTTGCTGCTCTTCTTTTAGGAATTATTACACCATGAACGCCAGCCGTTTCCGCTGTTCTAATTACAGCTCCTAAATTATGTGGATCTTCAATTCCATCTAATATTAATATGAAGGGTTGTTCATTTTTTAATTTAGCTACATCTAATATATCTTCAACTTCACAATATTCAAAAGGTGGAACTATTGCAATTACACCTTGATGATTTCCTGTTTGTGACATTTCATCTAATTTAGATTTATCTACTTCTACTAAAACTATTCCTTTTCCTTTTGCTCTTCCTATTATTTTATTTATAGAACCTTGCTTTTCTCCTCTTGTTACAAATATTTTGTTAATATCTTTTTCTGATTCTAACAATTCTAATACTGAGTTTCTGCCTTCAACTTGGTCATCAAAGTTTTTTTGTTCTTTCTCTTGTGGTCTTCTATTTTCTTTTTTATGAAATTGTCTTCCTTCTTTTTTATTACTTTTTTGATTATATGAATTTTTCATTTTATCTGTTTATATCTCCTTTATCATTATATCTGGAATTAACTTTTCTAATATTTTCATCCAGTATTTGTTCTATCGTAATATCTAACAAGCCAGCTAATTCGTTTATATTTCTATATTGTTCACTCATATTTTTAATTAATTCTTCTTTTTGAGTGTTTATATCATATTTTTTTCTAGTATTTTCAACTATTTTTCCTGTTACTTGTCCCATATTAATAGCAATTTGTATCATTCTTTCTCTCATTGGCATTTGAATATTAGTTGAATTTGCTTTGTATTTTTTTAGTTCTTCCATATTTATATTACAATTTTTGCACATCAAGGCAATATACCACATTAAATCCCCTAATTCAGATTTTATATTTTGCAAATCCAATGGTTTTTCATGAAAGTTACCTTTAAAAAGAGGTTTTCTTAGCTCAGCTACCATTTCTCCTGTTTCTTCTATTAGACCCATACATGCATAAGACATTCTTTCTTTTGGTTCATTTAATATTCCATTATTCAATCTTTGTGTTACTACATTTTTATATTCTTCTAAATTCATTCTGTATCCCTACTCATTTATATCAAATATTTCTTCGATAGATAATTCTAAGCTATTAGCTATACCTTTTACATTCACAATAATTTGCTTTAATTCTTCTTTGATTGATAGAATTTTTTTCTTTTTTTCAATATTTGAATGTTCTGAGTATAAAATATATTTAGCATTTTCGTTTATTTTGCCTGAATAAATACTCAATTCTAAGGCATTGTTTATAAATTCATCTCTTTTATTATTCATATATTATTCCTTCTTATCAATTAATACTTTTTTTATAAATTCTAAATCCTTTTCAAATGAACTTCCTTTATAAATATTACTACCTTCATATATTTGCGCTAAATATTTATTAGTTTCTTTATCATACACCAAAGAATTCATTGGATATCCAAGGTTTCTTTCTTGACATGGTTTTGATACAAACAATCTATTATGTTTTAATTCATCAGTATGTATATCACCATTTTCATCCACAATTGATGTTGCTATTACAAAACCTCCTGTTGTTTCTCCACCAACTTCTTCAATCTCTTTGCTATACAAACTTATTATTTCTTCGTCTGTTAATTCTCTTCCATTATGTCGTCTTACAAATACTCCTGGTTGTTTTTCTGGTGGTAATTTATCTAATATAAGACCACTATCATCAACTAATACAGGCATATCGAATACTTCATAATACGCCTTTGCTTTTATTATAGAGTTTTCTTTTGGAGTATTCCCAGTTTCTTCTACTTCTATATTAATATCAAAATCTTTTAAGGTTTTATATTCAATTCCTAATGTATTAAGCATTGTAGAATACTTCTTTATTTTCGCTTCATTTTTAGTAGCAATTAATATTTCCATTTTCTATCTTTCCCAATCCTCTTCATACTCTTCTTCTAATTCATCAGCTTGTATTCTTAATCCGGCAGCTTCTGTTAGCCAATCTCCTGGTCCATAATCAATTAATACGCCTTTTTCTATTTGTTCTCTTGCAAACTTTTCTAATTTCTCTGCCTCATCAAATAATTGTTGCGCTTTTGGATTTTTAAATTTCTTCATATATATCACCTTTATTCATCATCAAGTTTTAGCACAGATAAAAATGCCTCTTGTGGTAGCTCAACATTACCAATTTCTCGCATCTTCTTTTTACCTTTTTTCTGTTTCTCTAATAACTTTTTCTTTCTTGTTATATCTCCACCATAACATTTGGCGAGTACATCTTTTCTCATTGCAGATAATGTTTCTCTTGCAATTATTTTTCCTCCAACAACTGCTTGAAGTGGTATTGCAAATAATTGTCTGGGTATTACAGTTTTTAGTTTTTCTACCATTTTCTTACCTTTGCTATATGCAGAATCCTTATGTACTATAAATGATAAAGCATCAACACTTTCTCCGTTTACATGTATATCTAATTTTACAAGTTCTGAACGAACATACTCTTTAAATTCATAATCAAATGATGCATAACCTTTTGTTTTTGATTTTAGATTGTCAAAGAAATCATAAATTATCTCATTCAAAGGCATATCATATATTAATGTTACTCTATCTTCATCTAAGTATTTCATATCGATATATATTCCACGTCTTCTTTGACATATTTCCATAATATTTCCCACATACTCTTTCGGAGTAAATATTTCTGCCTTTACCATAGGTTCTTCTATATATGATATTTCTTGCTGAGCTGGTAATTCTGATGGATTATATAAGTCTATAACTGTTCCATCTGTTTTATGTACTTTATATATAACCGATGGAGATGTTGTTATTAATCCCAAATCAAATTCTCTATCTAATCTTTCTTCTATTATTTCTAAGTGTAACAACCCCAAGAAACCGCATCTAAATCCAAATCCCAAAGCAGCAGATGTTTCTGGCTCATATACCAATGCAGCATCATTTAATTGTAGTTTTTCTAGCGCAACTTTTAAATTTTCGTATTCACTCCCATCTATTGGATATAACCCGCAATATACCATTGGTTGAACTTGTTTATAACCTTTTAATGGTTCTTTTGCCGGATTATTTGTTAGAGTAACTGTATCGCCAACTCTAATATCTGACAAACTTTTTATACTAGCTGCAATATATCCAACCTCTCCTGCTGTTAATTCTTCGCAAGGCAAATATGAACCTGGTGCAAAGTATCCTACCTCTGTTACAGTAAAGGTTTTATTTGTTGCCATAAGTGTTATTTCATCTCCAACATTTACTTTTCCATCCATTACTCTTACATAAGCTATTGCTCCTTTGTAATTATCATAATAAGAATCAAATATTAAACAAGTTGTTTCTTTATTTTCATCACCTTTTGGTGAAGGAATATCTGTTACTATTCTTTCTAAAACTTCTTCTATATTCAACCCTGATTTTGCAGATATGCATGGTGCATCTTGCGCTGGTATCCCAATTATATCTTCAATTTCATTTTTTATTTCATCTGGTCTTGCATTTGGTAAATCTATTTTGTTTAATACTGGTAAAATTTCCAAATTATTATCCAAGGCTAAATATACATTTGCTAATGTTTGAGCTTCAACCCCTTGTGAAGAATCTACAACTAGTATTGCTCCCTCACATGCAGCTAAACTTCTAGATACTTCATAATTAAAATCTACATGACCCGGTGTATCTATTAAGTTTAAAATATATTCTTGTCCGTCTTTTGCTTTATATTTCATTCTAACAGCTTGTGACTTTATTGTAATTCCTCTTTCTCTTTCAAGTTCCATATTATCAAGAACTTGTGATTCCATTTCACGAGCTGTTAAAACACCGGTTTTTTCAATTAATCTATCTGCTAATGTAGATTTCCCATGATCTATATGTGCAATTATACTAAAATTTCTAATGTTTTTTTGTTTGTCTTGCATTGTTTCCTCCATATTTTACAATATATTCTAGCATATTTATTATAAAAACACAACAGACATTGAAATTTTTTCAATGTCTGTTGTGTTAGGCTTATGCGAGTTTAATTCCGAAAGAATAAACTTCATGTACTCCCAAGACTTCTTTTACTTTTTTGCCAATTTTTTTAACTTTTGCCAAAGAATTATAGGTACTTGTATTGCCTACTGCAATATGGCACTGTACCTTCTTCCCCTTATCAATATAAATTGATCCTGATGTTGCTCCGCTCTGCACACCAAATAAAGGTATGATTTCCCGGTTAACTTTTTGAAGTTCAGCTTCTCCAATTAAATTAAACTGTTTTTTGTGCATAATTTTATGCCTCCTAAATTTTTTTATGCATTTATGCATATATTATTATTATATCATAGATTAACATAAAAATCAATTAATTAAAATTATAGTTGATTTTATATTTATATTATGCTAAAATAATTTTTGTGTTTTTTACACGTTGAAATCCATTGTTGTTCTCTTAAAACATTATAAATATCAGGAGGAAAATTATGAGAGAAATTACAAGTCGGTTTGATAGAGCCATTGAATCTATTGAAAGTTTTTTAAAAATGGATAATGCTTCGTCTATTGTTTTATCACTATACAAAAGTGATTCTACTAGATTAAGCAAAAGATATCCAAATTTAACATTTTCGCCCTTAGAGGCTATAAATGAACCAAGAAGATTATATAAATACACTATCGAGAAAAAGTAAATTTTTATGGCAATGGATTAATCCTTGTACAATTTGTACAAGGATTTTATTTTTTATACCATATTCTCTAACTCTCTTATTTTATCTCTTAATTCAGCTGCTTTTTCAAATTCCATTAAACTTGCATGTTTTAACATTTGATCTGTTAATTTTGCAATTATATCTTCTATGCTTTCATCTTTTGATAATTTATATTCTTGTTGTATCTCTTGAACCTTACTAATACTTATAGCATCTCTTACAGATTTATTAATTGTGGTTGGAATAATTCTATGTGTTTTATTATATTCTTGTTGGATTTTTCTTCTTCTATTTGTTTCACTAATTGCCTTTTCCATACTTTCAGTTAATTCATCAGCATACATTATAACTTTTCCTTCTATATTTCTTGCAGCACGCCCTATTGTTTGAATTAGCGAACGTTCAGAACGAAGAAATCCTTCTTTATCTGCATCTAGTATTGCTACAAGAGATACTTCTGGTATATCCAATCCCTCTCTTAAAAGATTTATTCCAACTAGAACATCAAATTCTCCTAATCTTAAATCTCTTATTATTTCCATCCTTTCTAACGCTTTTATATCCGAATGCATATATCTAACTTTGATGTCTATTTCTTTTAAGTATGAAGTTAAATCTTCTGCCATTTTTTTAGTCAATGTAGTAACTAAAATTCTTTCATTCTTTTTTGTTCGTAATTTAATTTGTTCTATTAAATCATCTATTTGATTTTCTATTGGTTTAACTTCTATTTGTGGGTCTAACAAACCTGTTGGTCTAATAGTTTGTTCTACAACATTATCTTTACTGTGTTCTTTTTCATAGTCTGCCGGTGTTGCGCTCACAAACACGCATTGATTTATTCTTTCTTCAAATTCATTAAATTTTAATGGTCTGTTATCAAATGCAGACGGAAGCCTAAATCCATATTTAACTAATGATTCTTTTCTTGCTCTATCTCCATTATACATTGCTCTAACTTGCGGAATTGTAGCATGTGATTCATCCACCAATAATAAGAAATCGTCTGGAAAATAATCAAATAATGTATATGGCGCACTACCAACTGGTCTTTGACTTATATGTCTTGAGTAATTTTCTATCCCAGAACAAAAACCAGTTTCTTTCATCATTTCTATATCAAAATTTGTTCTTTCTTCAATTCTTTGGGCTTCTATTAATTTGTTATTTTCTTTAAAATATTTTATTCTTTCTTCCAATTCTTGTTCTATTGTTACAATAGCTCTTTCCATTTTATCGCTTGTTGTAACATAGTGTGAATTTGGGAAAATCATTATATGATTTCTTTGCCCTATAGTTTTGCCTGTTAATGGATTTATTTCAGA
>JAZSPC010000034.1:0-47305 GCA_045537285.1 Clostridia bacterium | reverse complement strand
ATAGTGTTAGTTATAGGAGTTACAGTTTTTGTATTAGATATGGGATTTGAATTATTAAACAAACAAAATGCTAAATTACAAAGCAGTTTGCAAGAAAAATATAATGTAATTACCAACACTACATTACATGACCACGATCATGATCATGTTAATGACGCTTCTAGTGTATCTAATGTAACAAACAATGCAACAAACACAGCAGAATAATATTTAAATTAGGAGGAGTCTTTTATGTCTGATAAAAATTATGATTCTAATCCTAGATGGTATGTGGTTCACACATATTCAGGATATGAAAATAAAGTAAAAACAGATCTAGAAAACAAAATAAAAAATAGAGAATTAGAAGATTTCTTTTTTGAAATAGTTGTTCCGATGGAAGAACAAATAGAAATAAAAGATGGAAAGAAAAAAACTAATCTAAAAAAAGTATTTCCAGGTTATGTGCTTATAAAAATGATTGTTACAGAAGAATCATGGTACATAGTTAGAAATACAAGAGGTGTTACTGGATTTGTTGGTTCAGGAACAGACCCTATTCCTTTGACTGATGAAGAAATAAGAAATATGGGATTTGAAGATGTTCCAGTAAATATTGATTATGATATTAATGATTCAGTAAGAGTTATGAATGGACCATTTGAAAACTTTGTAGGTGTTGTTCAAGAAATAAATAAAGAGAAACAAAAAGTTAAAGTTTTAGTTTCAATGTTCGGTAGAGAAACACCAGTTGAATTAGAGTTTTCACAAGTCCAAAAAATTTAAGGAGGCAAATTAAATGGCAGAGAAAGAAATTTCAAACGTAATTAAATTACAAATAGAAGCAGGTAAAGCAACACCAGCTCCACCAGTAGGTCCAGCATTAGGTTCAAGTGGTGTTAATATAATGCAATTCGTTAAAGAATTCAATGATAGAACAGCTAACCAACCAGGTATGATAATACCAGTTGTTATAACTGTATACAAAGATAAATCATTTGAATTTATAACAAAAGTTCCACCAGTTGCAGTATTAATTAAAAAATCTTTAAAAATAGAAAAAGGTTCAGGAAAACCAAATAAAGATAAAGTTGCAACAATTACAGAGGAACAAGTAAAAGCAATAGCTGAACAAAAAATGGCAGATTTAAATGCTGCATCATTAGAAACAGCTATGAGCATGGTTAGAGGTACAGCTAGATCTATGGGCGTAATCGTGAAATAAATGAAAAACGTCGTCTAATGTCGTTAACCATCAGAAAAAATATAATCAACGTACAGTAGTACGCCTCATATATTTTTTCTTCGGTTGCCTAGTTATACTCGTTTTTGATTTATTTCAAAGATAACCAAATTAAGTAATCGATATATTAATAAGTTTGTAAACGAGCAATCGTTTTCAATATAAATTTTGGGAGGAGAAATCCGTTATTACCACAGGAGGTTTTAAAATGAAAAAAGGAAAAAGATATGTTGAAGCTGAAAAATTAATAGACAGCTCAAAAGACTATTCAGCAAAAGAAGCTTTAGAAGTTATTGAAAAATTTCCAAAAGCCAAATTTGATGAAACAGTAGAATTACATGTTAAATTAGGTGTTGATTCTAAACACGCAGAACAACAAGTTAGAGGTACAGTAGTACTTCCTAATGGAACAGGTAAAACATTAAGAGTATTAGTTTTTGCAAAAGGAGATAAAGCAACAGAAGCTGAACAAGCAGGTGCTGATTTCGTTGGAGCAGAAGAATTAATACCAAAAATCGAAAAAGAAAACTGGTTCGATTATGATGTTATAGTTGCTACACCAGATATGATGGGTGTAGTTGGTAGATTAGGTAAAGTATTAGGACCAAAAGGATTAATGCCAAACCCTAAATCAGGAACAGTAACAATGGATGTTACAAAAGCTATAAAAGAAATTAAATCTGGTAAAGTTGAATATAGATTAGATAAAACTAACATAATTCACTTAGGATTTGGAAAAGTTTCATTTGGAGCTGAAAAATTATTAGAAAACTACGAAACTGTTATGGAAGCTATAATCAAAGCTAAACCAGCAGCAGCAAAAGGTCAATACATTAGAAGTGTTGCAGTAAGCACAACAATGGGACCAAGTATATTTGTAAAATAAGAAAATAAATAGCCAAAGACAGTAGGCAATTAAAATAAGTCCTACCGAGGTATATAATAAAGAATGTAAAACTATTTACACTCTGTATATGCCTTAGGTTTGGCACATACAGAGTTTTTAATTTTAAAAATAATATATAAATTTTTTCAGGAGGTGAAAATATAAATGGCAAATGAAAAAATAATAGCACAAAAGGAACAAGAAGTTAACGAATTAGCAGCTAAAATAAAAGATGCTAAAATAGTTCTTTTAACAGATTACAGAGGAATAACAGTTGATTCTGTTACAAGTTTAAGAGCTGATTTAAGAAAAGCTAGCACAGAATACAAAGTTATCAAAAACAATATAACAAGAAGAGCATTAGAAAAAGCTGGTTATACAGGTTTAGACGCTTCATTAGAAGGTCCAACAGCTGTTATAATAAATAATGAAGATTATTTAGATACAGCTAAAACAATCTACGAATTCACAAAAGCTAATGATTTCTATAAAATTAAAGCTGGAATCATAGATGGAAAAGTAATGACAGCAGAAGAGATAATCACTCTTGCAAAATTACCATCAAAAGAAACACTTATTGGTATGCTTGCTGGTGCTTTACTTGGAAATATTTCAAAACTTGCGGTTGCATTAGACCAAGTTAGAGTTAAACAAGAAGAAGCTAATGCGTAATTAAAAATTAAAAAAGAAAGAAAATTTATAAAAAATTTAGGAGGATTTAAAAATGAGTAAAGAAGAAATGATTGAAGAAATCAAAAAAATGACAGTTGTTGAATTAGCTGATTTAGTAAAAGCTATAGAAGAAGAATTTGGAGTATCTGCAGTAGCAGGTGCAGCACCAGTAGCTGGTGGAGCAGCAGTAGCAGCTGCTGAAGAAAAATCTACATTCAATGTAGTATTAAAAGATGCAGGAGCTAACAAAATCCAAGTAATCAAAGTTGTTAGAGATGCAACAGGATTAGGATTAAAAGAAGCTAAAGATTTAGTTGACGGAGCACCAAAAACAGTTAAAGAAAACGTAGCTAAAGAAGAAGCAGAAGAATTAAAAGCTAAATTTACAGAAGTTGGAGCAGTTGTTGAATTAGCTTAATTTTAGTAAATTTATATAAGGAATTAAAAAGATTTAAAACTTAGGTTTTAAATCTTTTTTTGTTCTAAAAATATATAGTGTGAATATAATTAATATATGAATGTAACAAGTATGTAAAAATAAATTGTACATACTTTTATTATTTTAAGGAGGTTAAAATGATTAAACCATTAGCAGACAGAGTTTTGATAAAAATGAAAGAAAGTGAAGAAACGACTAAAAGTGGCATCATATTATCAACAGCAGCAAAAGAAAAACCACAAATTGCAGAAGTAATAGCAGTTGGACCAGGAGGAAATGTTGAAGGGGATAATATAGAAATGTATATAAAAGAAAAAGATAATGTAATTGTTAGTAAATATGCAGGTACAGAAATTAAGTATGAAGGTGAAGAATATCTTATTATTAAACAATCAGATATTTTAGCAATTATTGAATAATTAGGAGGTTTTAATAATGTCAAAAGAAATTAAATTTGGAGAAGAGGCTAGAAGAAAATTACTTGATGGAGTTAATAAATTAGCAGATACAGTTAAAGTAACACTTGGACCAAAGGGGAGAAATGTAGTTTTAGATAAAAATTTTGGTTCACCACTAATTACAAATGATGGTGTAACTATTGCGAAAGAAATTGAATTACCAGATCCTTATGAAAATATGGGAGCCCGTTTGGTAAAGGAAGTATCAGTAAGGACAAATGATATTGCAGGTGATGGAACAACTACTGCAACAGTTCTTGCACAAAAAATGATTAAAGAAGGAGTTCGTAATGTCGCTGCTGGAAGTGACCCTATGGCAATTAAAAGGGGAATGGACAAAGCAGTAAAAGTTGCAATATCTGCTTTAAAAGAAATTAGTTCAAAGGTAAATGGTAAGGAAGATATTGCAAGAGTAGCGAGTATTTCTGCTAATAGTGAAGAAATAGGGGAATTAATTTCTAGTGCTATGGAAAAGGTTTCAAAAGATGGAGTTATTACAATAGAAGAGTCCAAGACTTCTTCAACCTATGTAGATGTTGTAGAAGGTATGCAATTTGATAAAGGATATTTATCTCCATATATGGTAACAGATACAGAAAAAATGGAAGCAGTTTTAGATAATCCATACATACTAATTACCGATAAAAAGATTTCAAATATTCAAGAAATATTACCATTACTTGAAACTTTGATGCAAGTATCTGGAAAGCTAGTGGTTATTGCAGAAGATATCGAGGGAGAAGTTTTATCTACACTTTTAGTGAATAAATTAAGAGGTGTTTTAAATGTAGTTGCAGTAAAAGCTCCAAGCTATGGGGAAAAAAGAAAAGCTATGCTAGAAGATATTGCAATTCTAACAGGTGGAGAAGTAATTGCATCAGATTTAGGTTTAGATTTAAAAGATACTACAATAGAACAGCTAGGAAGGGCAAGACAAGTAAAAGTTCAAAAAGAAAATACTATTATTGTAGATGGAATGGGAGATAAGGAAGAACTACAAAAAAGAGTAAATCAAGTTAGAAAAAATCTAGAAGAAGAGCTTAGTGAATATCAAAAAGAAAACTTAGAAGAAAGGCTTGCAAAATTAGTAGGTGGTGTTGCCGTAATTCAAGTTGGCGCTGCAACAGAAATTGAAATGAAAGAGAAGAAATTAAGAATAGAAGATGCATTATCTGCAACAAAAGCAGCAGTGGAAGAAGGAATAGTTGCAGGTGGTGGAACTGCTTATGTAGATATTATTCCAAAGGTTGAAGGCTTAGTAAAAGAATTAAAAGATGATGAAAAACTAGGTGCTAAAATTGTTCTTACTGCACTCGAAGAACCTATAAAGCAAATAGCAAAAAATGCAGGTTTAGAACCAGCAGTTATTTTAGAAAATGTAAAGAAAAACAGTAGAGGATTTGGCTTTGATGCTGCAAAAGAAGAATATGTTGATATGAAAAAAGTAGGAATAGTAGACCCAACAAAAGTAACAAGAAGTGCACTTGAAAATGCAGCAAGTATTGCATCTATGATACTTACAACAGAAAGTATTGTAACAGATAAAAAAGAAGAAAAGTGTAATTGCTCACATAACCACGATATTCCAGAAGGAATGAATGAAATGTATTAAAAGGGAGAAAGCTCTATTTAAGTAGAGTTTTCTTTTTATTTCAAAATACAAATAAAAGTTCGCAAACATATTGACAAACAAATCCTAACAATATATAATTCAAAAAGAAAATAAGGAAAAGCAGAGTGTGGTTACCATCTCATTCTACATAAGAAAGCGAGGTGGTGTGAAATGCTAGAAGATATACTTTTACAATTTTTGATTTTATCACTTATTGCAAATGTTATACTTACTATCATCTCTTTTGTACTTATAATAGTAATAACTATTATAATATATAAAAACAACCATATTTCTGCTCGCCAATAGAAAAATGGTTGTTTAATCAAATCTATTTGGTAACCACACTTTGTGGCTCCTTATTTTCTAAATTTATTATAATACACATTATCTAAAAAGTCAATATTAATAAAATAAAAACCAAAAAGAGTTTATTCTTTTTGGTTTTTTAATATGTTTGTTTTAACTAACAACCACAACCATTGTTGTTACCACAGCAACAGCAGATTATTAATATTAATATAATTATCCAGCAGCAATCTCCACCGAAACCGAAACCGCCACATCCGCAACCTCTATTTTCTGGCATTTAAATTCCCCCCTTTACATTCAAAATGTACATTCTGTTTTCTCTCTTCATTTGTTATATGATATATTATTCAGTGGGAAGAAATTTGGTTACACTTTAAAATGAAAAATATATAAAAACATATACACAAAAATTTGATTAAATGATATAATGCAAAGGTAAGAATAAATGAAATAAAAATAGGGAGATTTTTATGGGGAATATAGTTTTATTAGATGACTTAACAATTAATAAAATAGCAGCCGGAGAAGTTATAGAAAGACCAGCATCTGTAATAAAAGAGATGGTAGAAAACTCAATAGATGCAGGAGCTACAAATATAAATGTTGATATAAAAAATGGGGGAATTTCATATATAAGAGTTTCAGACAATGGAAAAGGAATTCAAAAAGATGATATGGAAATTGCATTTGAAAGACATGCAACAAGTAAAATAAGACAAGCAAGTGACTTAGAAGTTGTAAAATCTATGGGGTTTAGAGGTGAAGCTTTGGCAAGTATTGCAGCTATTGCAAATGTTGAAATGGTATCTAAACACCAAGACTCAGAAATTGGAAATAAAATAGTAGTAGAAGCTGGAAAAACATTAGAGTTTGAAGAAACAGGATGCCCCAAAGGTACTACAATTACAGTTAAAAACCTATTCTTTAATACACCAGTAAGATATAAATTCTTGAAAAAAGATTTTACAGAAGCTGGATATATAGAAGATGTAGTTACTAGAATTGCTCTTGTAAATCCAGATATTGCAATTAAATTAACAAACAATGGGAAAGTTATTATTCAAACAACAGGAAATGGAAACTTGCAAGATGTAATATATAGTATATATGGAAAAGATATTGCAAGCAGTGTTTTAGATGTAGATTATACTTTTGATGATTTAAAAATTACAGGTGTAATTGGAAAACCAGAAATAGCAAGAAGTAATAGAGGAAATCAACTATTTTTTGTTAATAAAAGATATATAAAAGATAAAATTTTAACAGGTGCGACAGAAAAAGCATTTAAGGGAATGATTCCAATTGGAAAATTTGGATTTGTAATTTTAAATATTGAAATGGAACCATCAAAAGTTGATGTTAATGTTCATCCTGCTAAATTAGAAGTAAGATTTGAAGAAGAAAATAAAATATTCAAAGCAATATATCATGCAATACAAGAAACTTTAATGAAAGCAGAATTAATTGCTTCACCTGAAAAAGAAATAGAAGATTCAAAAGAGGCCGTAGAAGAAGTAAAACAAGGACATATGTTTAGCAATTTATTTAGAACTAAATTTAGTAAAGAAAAAGAATCAAAAGAAGCCTTTGAAGAAACTAAACAACAACCTAATATAATAGAGCAAATGTATAATGAAAGGAATGACCTTGAAAAGACTCAAATAATTAATACAGAGGAAATAAAAGAACAATTAAGAAAAGAAGAAGAAAATATAGAAAAGGCTAATTTAAATGTAAGTGCTGAAAATAGGGAAGAAATAAAAGAAGCAAATATTTCAATTGGAAATATTTTAACAGACCTAGCAAAAATGAAAGCTGGTATTCCAGAAGAAGCGGATATTTCAAGTGAAATAAATGTACAATACAATGAAGAAGTTAATCAAAAGGTAGAAGAACTAAACAATTTAAGAGTAGAAGAATCTTTTGATGGAATGTATCAAAGAGCTTTTGGCAAAATACCACCATCAACAGAGGAAAAAATAGTAGAAGAGAAAAAGAAAATTGATGGCTATGATTTAATAAAAGATAACAATATTTCTGTTTTTGAACAAACACCAGAAATTAAAGAAAAGCCAGTATACAAATTTATAGGAATAGCATTTTCAACATATATAATAATAGAAATAAATGACGAAATGTACATTATAGATCAACATGCTGCACATGAAAGAATTATGTATGAAAAAATAAAGAAAAACTATTATTCAAAAGGTGAAAAAGAAGCACAAATGCTTTTATTACCAGATGTAATAACATTAACACATAAGGAAATGGATATAGCTCGTGAAAATATGGATATATTTAGAAATGCTGGATTTGAATTAGAAGAATTTGGAGAAAACACTATAAAATTAAATGGTGTTCCAACTGTGTGTTATGATTTAGATACAAAAGAATTGTTCTTGGAAACATTAGATGAGATAAATACAGTAGCAAGAACAGCAAAACAAGAAATAGAAGAAAGATTTATAGAGACAGTTGCTTGTAAAGCTGCTGTAAAAGCTAAAATGTCATTAAATGTACAAGAAGTTGAAACTTTAATGGACCAACTTTTAAAATTACCAAATCCATTTACATGTCCACATGGAAGACCAACAGCAATTAAGATGGATAAAAAGGATATTGAGAAAAAGTTTGCTAGAAGAAAATAAGAAAAAATGAAGATTTTTTTATATAATAGAAAAGTACGAGGAATTCCTCGTACTTTTTTAAAGAGAATTTAATGCGGCCAAGTAATTTTTGTTACCTTTCGCAACCAACATATTTAGTTCTCGTTTTAAGTATTTTAACTCTTCTGGTTTCAAATCCGAAATGGATTCTTTGAATTCTTTAAGAGTTTTTCGTGGAGCGGATGCTATAATGGCCGTAACATGCATGCGCTGCTCTTCGGAAATATTGCAAATACTTTTCATGCTAATTTTCTCCTTTATTTACTGATATTTAACCAGTTGATATATATATTATACCATAAAATTATATAAAAAACAATGTTGCTAATGGAGAGGCAGTGTGATATAATTTTTTTGAATATAAATCGAAAGGAAAACTTTATGAGAAAGCCAACCGTAATTGTAATTTGTGGACCAACTGCATCAGGAAAAACAGCGCTATCAATTGAACTTGCAAAGAGAATAAATGGAGAAATTGTATCTGCTGATTCCATGCAGATATATAAAGATATGGATATAGGTAGTGCGAAAGTAACTGTTGAGGAAATGCAAGGAATAAAACATTATTTAGTTGATAATGTATATCCAAATGAAAGATATAGTGTTGCAAATTATAAACAAGATGCAAAACGATCAATAGAAGAAATTATAGCAAAAGGTAAAACACCAATTATTGTTGGTGGTACAGGTCTATACATAGATGCTTTAATTTATGAAATTGAATATAAAGATATTGAACTTAATGAAGAATATAGAAAAGAACTAGAAAGAATAAGAGATGAACAAGGATTAGAAATTTTATATAAAAAAGCATTAGAAATAGATCCCAAAGCAATGGAAAAGATTAGCTCTAATGATTTCAAAAGGATAACAAGAATTTTAGAAATATATGAAGCAACAGGGAAAACAAAAACACAGCAAGAAGCGGAATCTAGATTAAATGAAATTCCTTATGATTACAAAGTTTTTGCGATTAATTATGATAGAGAAAAACTTTATGAGAGAATAAATAAAAGAGTAGATATAATGTTAGAAAGAGGCTTAATAAAAGAAGTTGAGAATCTACTTAAAAAATATTCTGAATTTCCAACAGCTATGCAAGGTTTAGGATACAAAGAAGTGAAACAATATCTTGATGGTGTTCTCACAAAAGAGGAAATGATAGAAAAAATAAAACAAGAATCAAGAAGATATGCTAAAAGACAGTGCACTTGGTTTAGAAAAAATAAACAAACAATATGGATAGATGGGCAAGCAGATATAAATGATAATATAAGTATTATCTTGGAGGAAAGTAATATTGAAAAATAAAGTAAAAAAGAAAAAACAAAGTTTTAAATTAAATATAAAATTATTATTAGCATCTATTATTGCTTTTATATTAATTATATGTTTAATATATAATGTAATATCGTTATTTATTAATCCAACAGATACATTTATGATAGAAAATGGAGAAATTTATTCATCGGATGAAAGTGTTGGATATATAATAAGAGAAGAAAAACTTTTTCAAGGTGAGAATTATAAGAATGGAATTTATCATATAAAAACAGAAGGCCAAAGAGTTGCAAAAGGAGATCCAATATTTAGATATTATACTAACAATGAAGAAGATTTAATTGAAAAAATAGCTAAATTAGATTCACAAATACAGGACGCGTTAGAGCAAAACCAAACCAGCATATATTCTAGTGATATTGCAGCGTTAGATAGTCAAATAGAAACAAAATTAAAACAAATATCAGAAACTAACAAAGTTAGTAAAATTACAGAATATAGAAAAGAAATAACAAATGCACTTACAAAAAAAGCAAAATTAACAGGAGAGCTAAGTCCAGCAGGTTCATACATAAAAGAGCTTATATCAAAAAGAAGTGAATATGAAGAACAACTTAACTCTGGCGCTGAATACATAGAATCGACTGTAAGTGGAGTAGTATCATATAGAGTAGACGGATTAGAGGAAAAGTTGACTATTAATAATCTATCACAATTAAATGAAGAGTATTTAAAAAGTTTAAAACTAAAAACAGGAGATACAGTTCCAAGTAGTGATGAAAGCGGAAAAATAGTAAATAATTATTACTGCTATATAGCGACCATAACAGATGCGGAAGAATCTAAAAATGTAGATGTAAACGATACCTTAAAAGTGGTATTATCAACTGGTGATCAGATAAAAGCAAAAGTATATCAAATAACTGAGCAAGAAAGTGGAGATAGATTAATAATATTTAAAATAACAGATTGTGTAGAAAAACTAATTAGTTATAGAAAGATTTCTATCGAATTAATCTGGTGGAGTGCAAATGGATTAAAAGTTCCTAACTCTTCAATAGCTAAAAAAGATGGTATGAATTATATCGTTAGAAAAAGAGTTGGTTATACTGATGAAATATTAGTAAAAGTACTAAAAGAAGCGGAAAATTACAGCATAATAGAAAATTATACAAGTTTAGAACTAAAAGAATTAGGGTATTCGACAACAGATATTACAAACATGAAGAGTATAAGTTTATATGATGAAATATTACTAAAACCGACAAAATAATATTACAACTATATTACAAAGATATTAAGAATTAATGACGTTCACAAAAATACTTGACATTAGACAAAAAAAGTAAGATACTATAAACGAGTTAATTTACCAATGAATATATAGGAGGTTTTATAAATGGCAGGAGCTATTGTTAATAAATTTTTAGAAGTTTTCGGATTACCAGAAAATGATGATGAAGAAGAATACATTGATGAAGAAGAAATGGATGAAGAAGTAGAGGAACCAAGAGAAAGAAGCTTCTTTGGTAAAAAAATTGTAAATATGCCACAAACACAACAAGTTAGAATGGTTATTTGTCAACCAACAACTTTTGAGCAAGCAGAAGAAATCTGTTCATATTTAAAAAACAGAAAATCTGTAATTGTTAATTTGGAATATGTAAATAAAGACGTTGCTAGAAGAATAGTTGACGTTATGAGTGGTGCTGTTCATGCGTTAGATGGACACATTCAAAAAATCTCTAATTCAATCTTCTTAATAGCACCTACATATTATGAAATTTCAACAGAAATAGCAAGAGATGAAATAAAAAATAAACTTTCAGTTTCTTGGTTGAAAAATGGATAATAATAGTATATAATGTAAGGGCGGACAAGATAAGCTGTCCGCTCTTTAAAAAATTTTAGGAGGTTTTAGGTATGATTACACCATTAGATATAGAAAATAAAAAATTTGCAAAACAAATGATGAATGGATATAGTGTTGATGAAGTAGATGATTTTCTAGATGATTTAACAGTAGAATATGAAAAAATGTTCAAAGAAAATGCCGAATTTAAAGCACAAATAGAAAGATTAAATGAAGATGTTGCTAGATATAAAGCAATAGAAGGAACATTACAAAGCACATTAATTATGGCTCAATCAACAGCAGACGAAGTAAAGGAAGTAGCAACAAGACAAGCTGAGCAAATAATTGCAGAAGCAAAAATGGCTGCTGAGAAAGAAGTAGACGAATTGAATCATCAAATAGATATGAAACAAAAAGAACTAGATGATGTTCAAAAACAATTTGATGTATATAAAGCTAAAATGGAATCATTACTAATTTCTCAATTAGAATTATTAAAAGAAATAAATAAAGATTAATAAACATAAAAGGAAACAACCTCTTAGGAGGTTGTTTTTGTTAGTTTTTTTAAACTTTATTTTAACTGAAAAAGTTTTCAGAGTGAATAAGGAGTATCTTATAAGATTTACCTCTTATAATTTTTTAAATATATTTATATATGTAAGGTTAAAAGTAGAGGAAACTTTATCACGTATAAAGGGATATAAGGATTATTGCATTTTTAAGAAAATTTTGGTAAAATATAATAGTATAAAAACAGATTAATAAATATGTTATTTTATTAAAAGATATTGTATTAGTATACTAGAAATAGTTAAATTTGAGTAAATTAAAATTTAAAGGAAGTAATAATATGAGTGAATTAAGTGAAGGGATTTTAACTAGTGGTGAATTTTGTAATCCATTTGATGAAAGTTATAACTATTGGATGAGATTAGAACATTTGGGTAGATATTTTTATGTGAGAGATAATATAGATAAAAATAGTAAAGTTTTAGATATTGCATGTTGTATTGGATATGGAACACGAATAATAAGTGACTATTGTGAGCAAATAGTAGGAATAGACGTTAATAAAGAATATATAGACATTGCTAAACAAAAATATAATAACTCTAATATTAAATATATAGCAAAGGATATTGATTATGAAAATATTGATGGAACATTTGACTATATTATATGTTTTGAAACTATTGAACATGTAAAATATCCAGAGATATTATTACAAAAACTATATAATGCTTTAAATGAAAGTGGCAAAATATTTTTATCAGTACCAAATTCAGAATATGAAGTAATAGAAAATGGTAAAAATAAAGATATATATCATCTTCACATTTTTGAATATGATGAATTAATTAATTTATTTAGAAATAATGGTTTTAAAATAGAAAAAGTTTTGGGGCAATCGTACACAAATAAGATTGTTAATAAAAAGATTAAAGATATAAAAAGAAGTGATTTAATAACTGATACTATAACAATAGGATATCCTATTGAAAATGATATAGATGATACTTATTCATATATGTTTATTTTAACAAAAATAAAAGGAAGTGATATAAATGAATAATAATGAAAGTTGTCACAAAACTTCAATCAATTGGTATCCACGGACATATGGCTAAAACTAAAAGGCAAATTGCAGAAGATTTAAAATTAATAGATGTAGTAATTGAAATTTTAGATGCAAGAATTCCTGTTTCTAGTCAAAATCCAGATATGAGGGAATTAATTAAAAACAAAAAGAAAATAGTTATTTTAAATAAAAGCGATTTAGCAAATGAAAAAGAAACTTTAAAATGGATAAATAAATTTAAAGTAGAAGGTATATCTGCTATTAGTGTAGACTCTAATTCCGGAAATAGCATTTCAAAAGTGGAAAAAGAAATAGAAAATGTAATGCGTGAAGAAATAAAAAAATATGAAGAAAAAGGAAGAATTGGAAAAGCAATAAGAGTATTGGTTTTAGGAATCCCAAATGTTGGTAAATCTTCATTTATAAATAGAATTTCTAAGAGAAATAGTATGGAAGTAGGAAATAAACCAGGCGTTACAAAACAAAAGCAATGGATTAGATTGTCAAACAATATAGAGCTTATGGATACACCTGGTGTGTTATGGCCTAAATTTGAAAATGAAAAAGTTGCTTTAAACTTAGCATTTACAGGTACAATAAAAGATGAAATTTTACCTAAAATAGAAGTTGCATATAGACTATTGAAATTATTATTAGAAAATTATATGGAAAATGTTTTAGATAGGTATAAATTAAGCAAAGAAGAGGTAGAAGACATACTAAATCAAGATGATGAAGAAAACAACAAAATTTATGAAATTATGTGTTTGATTGGAAGAAAAAGGGGCTGCATAATTTCAGGTGGTAATATAGATGATGAAAAAATATCAAATATAATTTTAGAAGATTTTAGAAGTTGTAAGCTAGGAAGAATAACACTAGAAAGGGTAAAAAATTAATGGATGAAATAGAAGTAAATCAAATGTCACCACTCGTATGGGCATATATTGGAGATAGTGTATATGAACAACATATAAGAAACTATTTAGTAACAAATACAAAATTTAAACCACATAAATTACATGTAGAAGCTACTAAATTTGTAAAAGCAGCAGCACAAGCTAAAACACTACAATTTTTAGAGAATGATTTAACAGAAGAGGAAAAAGAAGTTGTAAGAAGAACAAGAAACACTAAAAATCATCATTTGCCTAAAAATTCTAATGTGCAAGAATATATGTATGCAACAGCTTTTGAAGGTTTAATAGGATATTTATATTTAACTAAGAATATGAATAGATTAGAAGAATTATTAAATTTAAGTTTAAAACATATTCTTGAAATAAATAAGGAATAAAAAACAAAAATAAAAAACAAAAATAAAAAACACATCGACTCCCCGAAGGTTGTAGATGTGTTTTTATTTTATAAATCTAATGTTATTTGTTTTCCAGAAGAATGATATTGGGTGTATTTTACTCCACAAGAATCAAAAATTGATTTAGAAACAATTACATTATCTGCATTTGCATATTTATCTTCTTTATAAATTACTTCTTTTATACCTGCTTGAATAATAGCCTTAGCACATTCATTACAAGGAAATAATTTAACATATATTTTTGAACCAGATAAATCTCCTCTATAATTCAATATTGCATTTAATTCAGCGTGGCATACATAAGCATATTTTGTATCTACAAAAGAACCATTCCTACTCCAATGCATCTTATCATCATGTAGACCTCTTGGTGCACCATTATATCCCATTGATAATATTCTGTTATCCTGGCTTACGATACAAGCACCAACAACTGTGTTGGGGTCTTTACTTCTTTCTGCTGAAAGCATTGCTATTCCCATAAAATATTCATCCCATGATATGTAGTCTTCTCTTTTTAAATCATTATTTTTTTCACACATATTAATCAATCCTTTTATATAATATATATATTATATATCATATATCGCGTTATTTTTCAATAAAATATATTTAAGCATAAAAAAATGATGAAAATTGCCTAAATTTTCATCATAACTGGTGACCCCTACGGGAATCGAACCCATGATTCCACCTTGAGAGGGTGGCGTCTTAACCGCTTGACCAAGGGGCCATATATAAATTTTTTATGCTTATATATATTAACATTTTTATTTAATATTGTCAATCTTATATAATGAATTTAATTTTACTTATATAAAACTGTAAAAAATAATCCACTTACTTAACTAATTGAAAAACATATTATATAGTATTAATTATAGGAAATGGGAAGAAGTAGCATTATTATCAATAATATATCGATTAAATAGGATTTAGCTATCATAAATATTGCCTTAATTATAACTTTGGTTATTATTTTGAGCAAATAAAAAACACCACATTACGCTTTCGCAAAGCTATGCGGTGTTTACTATAATATGTGGTAACACACATTTCTATGTTTTTTCATTTCATATTTTTATTATACTTTAAATTTTATTGTTTATCAATATTTTGTTTTCCATCTCCAAAAGTTATACTTTGAACATATATCTTATAACTACAAGAAAGTAGTACATATCTTAATAAATGAGAATTTCCAGAGTTATTATCTATAAATTCTTTTTGTTCAAAAGTGCATTTTAAACATTCTTCAAACAAATCACAAAATGTATTATATTTTTGTTCAGCACTAGTATTTTCTAATGCAATAGAAATTAAAGTGCTAATATCTTGCATACTGTATACTTGTTTTAATATACATATAACAAACAACTTAGCAAGTTGTATTTTAGAGTATAATTTTTTTTCAGGTGCTTCAATTAAATTATTTTTTACATAGTTATTTATCATTGTTTTGGTAAGTACCTGAATATTTTCTTTTTTCTTATCATTATTTAAGAATATATATGGTGACAAAGTTGAGTTAATTAAATTAACAACTTGGTCTAAATACAAATCAACATTAGGTAACTCAGTCCATCTGGGTAAATGAAATTCATTTATTGAAATTTCTTTTTTGCTCATAGTTATTGGTATTCCTTTCTTTTAGGTTCAATATTATATTATCATTTTTAGAATGATTGGTCAAGATATTGACAAAGATTTAAAAAAGTGATAATCTAGTTTTGAAAACTAGATTAAAAACAAAGGAGTTAATAATATGTCAAAAAAATTAGAGCTTAATAAAGCTATAAAAATTGATACTATAAAAGAATTAATGGAATTATCTGTAAAAGATTCAGCAAATAAAACTGCTTTCGAATACAGAGATGAAAAAGATAAAGAAAAAGTAGTAAAAGTTACTTACGAAGAATTCCAAAATGACACATTCTATTTAGGAACAGCGTTATCTAACATAAATATGGCGAGTAGCCATATAGCAGTAATAGGAGATAACAGCTATAAATATCTTACAGTATATTTAACAGTATTAAAGAGTGATGGGGTAATAGTACCAATAGATAAAGAATTAACAGCAAAAGAAATTATAAATGTATTAAAAAGCAGTGAAAGTGAAGTACTATTCTATGCAGAAAAATACGAACAATATATAGAAGAATTCAAAAAAGAATTACCAAATGTAAAATACTATATTGGTTTTGCAAGAGAAAATAATGAGGACAATGTTTTGTCATATGATTCTTTTAAAAACTCAGGAAAAGAAAAATATGAGTCAGGAGATAAATCATATACATCAATAGAGCATAATGATACCAATAAATTAAAAATGCTTGTATACACATCAGGAACAACTGGAAATCCAAAAGGTGTTATGCTTACAGAACACAATTTAGTAAGTGTTGTGTATTATGGACTTCAAGTTGCAGATATAAAAACAAAATGCTTATCTGTACTTCCATATCATCATACTTATGAGTCAGTTGCAGGAATATTAGTAGCACTACATAAACGTGCAACAATATGTATAAATGATAGTTTGAAAAATGTATTAAAAAACCTTAATACATTTAAGCCAGACTATATATATGTAGTACCTGCATTTACAGAAAAATTCTATAAAAGTATTTGGGCTAATGCAGAAAAATCAGGAAAAGACAAATTATTAAAAATAATGATACCAGTAAGCAATGGTTTAAGAAAAATAGGAATTGATTTAAGAGGAGTATTATTTAAATCTGTTCACGAAGCATTTGGTGGAAACCTAAGAGAAATAGTTTGTGGTGGTGCTCCAATTAGACCAGAAATAGGGAAATTCTTTAATGATATAGGAATGACATTATTAAATGGTTATGGAATTAGTGAATGTTCTCCACTTGTTAGTGTTAACAGAGAACAATTTAATGATAGCTCAACAGTTGGTGTAATTCTTCCTTGTTGTAAGGTAGAAATAAGAAATCCAAATGCAGATGGCGATGGAGAAATTTGGGTTAAAGGTGATATTGTAATGATGGGATATTACAAAGATCCAGAACGTACAGAAAAAGTTTTAAAAGATGGATGGTTTAATACAGAAGATTACGGAAGAGTAAATAAAAAAGGACAATTAATAATAAATGGTAGAAAGAAAAACGTAATAGTATTAAATAACGGTAAAAATATTTACCCAGAAGAAATAGAAAATTATGTGATGAGAGTTCCATATATACAAGAAGCAATAGTAAAGGCAGTAAAAAATGATCAAGGTCAAGAAATATCACTTTGTGCAGAAGTATTCTTAAACCAAGAAAAAGTACAAGAACTTGGAATAGAAAATGTAGAAGAAACTTTAAAGAAAGATATTTCAAAAGTTACAAAAGAACTTCCTGTATGGAAAAGAATTACTAAAACAGAAATTAGAAAAACAGAGTTTAATAAAACAACTACAAATAAAATAAAAAGATAAAACTAAAAGACCTTTCAAATAGAAAGGCCTTTAAACTTGCAGCAAACATAAATATATGGTATAATATCGTATGCATGCTAATAGGCTTGTAATAAATTTTTAGGAGAATTCCAATGAATAAGCGGAAAGAAATAACAACCAATTCAATTATTGTTTTGGATAGAGTTGTCAAAGCAAGTGATCTCAATTGCCTCATTAAGGATTTTGGTGGAGATGTTATCATAACCAAAAAGTTGGTTATTGATAAAAAGGTAGATATCTCGTGTAACCTATATGTAATGGGAGAAATAGTACGTAAGTATCCAATTTCCGAGTACGACATTAATATTAATGGTGATTTTTATTGCTATGGTGAAATTCATTGCCACAATATTAATGTTAAGGGATATTTTTATTCCCAAAATGTTATCTATTCTAAAAATATCAAAGTAGGAGAGAATTTCTTATGTGATAGTAAAGTAGATGCATATGGATGCGATGTCATAGTCGCGGGAGATTTTGAATGCTATGGAGTTACAGCGAGGACAGTTGAATATTTTGGCCAAATCAGAGTATGTGGTCCGACATCAGTATCAGGTGAGATTAAAAGTTATCACTAATCCTAAAACAAGATACACTTAAATAGTGTATCTTGTTTTTTATTGTCTTTCATGTTAAAATATATGTTATGAAAATAAAAGAGATATTAGAATATGGAAAAAATAATTTAATAGAAAAAGAAGAGGGGTATAGATTATCTAAAAGGCTTTTAAAACATTTATTAAATGTAACAGATAGTTATATATTAATAAATGCTGATAAAGAGTTAGAAGAATATGTTGTAAATAAGTTTAAAGAAGAGATAGAACTTTTGAGAGTGGGAATTCCAATACAATATATAACTAACAAACAAGAATTTATGGGTTTAGATTTCTATGTGGATTCAAATGTATTAATACCACAGCCAGATACAGAAATCTTGGTAGAAGAAGTAATTAATCTATGTAAAGAAAATTATAAGATATTAGATTTATGTACTGGAAGCGGAGCAATAGGTGTATCTGTTGCTAAGAATATTAATAGAGTAGAAGTAGCTATGAGTGATATATCAAATAAAGCATTAGAAATAGCAAAAAGGAATGCCGAGAATAATGGTGTAATAGATAAATGTAATTTTATATTATCAGATATGTTTGAGTCTATACAAGAGAAATTTGATGTTATTGTATCTAATCCACCATATATAAAAACAGAAGTAATAAAAACATTAGATGAAGAAGTTCAAAATGAACCACGCTTAGCATTAGATGGTGGAGAAGATGGTTTAAATTTCTATAAATTGATATCAGAAAATGCGTATAAATATTTAAATGCAAACGGAATATTAGCATTAGAAATAGGATATGACCAAAAAGAGGAAGTAATAAAATTACTTGAAGAAACAGGTAAATACAAAGATATATATTGTAAAAAAGATTTAGGAAATAATTATAGAATTATAGTATGTAAATTAAAATAGGAGGAAAATATGTCATTTGCATCAGATATAAAAGATGAACTATTAGGTTTAAAGATGTGGGATATGAACAGTGGAATGAAACAAGATGAACAATTAGCAAGGCTTTGTATAAGAGAAGCCTTTATTAAATCTGGCTCAATAAATGATCCGAATAAAAAATACCACTTAGAAATAACTTTCAAAACAAAGAAAAAAGCAGAAGAGATGCAAACACTTCTAAATAATTTTGATATACATGCAAGAATTATAAAACGCGAAAAAGAATATATGTTATACCTTAAAGAAGGAGAAGAAATTTCCAATTTTTTAGCTTTAATAGGTGCAAATAGTAGTGTAATAAAATTTGAAGAAATTAGAGTTTTAAAAGAAACTAGAAACGATATTAATAGATTAGTAAATTGCGAAACTGCAAATTTAAATAAAACAATAAATGCAGCAGTAAAACAAATAGAAGATATTAAACTAATAAAGAAAAAACACAAATTTAGTTCTCTTCCAGAGAATTTACAAGAAATAGCGGAATTAAGAATTGCAAACCCAGATGTTTCATTAGTTGAACTTGGAAAAATGTTAAGTGAGCCAATTGGTAAATCAGGAGTTAATCATAGATTTAAAAAATTAAGTGAAATAGCAGAAGATTTAAGGAAGTAAATTATGAAAGAATTAGGAATATATATTCACATACCATTTTGCATTAAAAAATGTGATTATTGTGATTTCATATCACACTGTGATAAAAGCGATTTAATAGAAGAATATATAGAAAAATTAAAAGAAGAAATAAGTGATAATCTAAATGATAAGGAGTATAAAATTACAACAATATATATTGGAGGAGGTACTCCATCTTTTATTGATTCAAAATATATAGTGGAAATTTTAGAAGTAATAAAAAGCAAAATTGATTTGAAAGATGCAGAAGTTACAATAGAAGTAAATCCTGGAACTGTAACAGAGGAAAAACTATTAGATTATAAAAAATCAGGAATTAATAGATTAAGTATAGGCCTTCAAGAAACAAATAACGAATTGCTAAAACAAATAGGTAGAATTCATACTTATGAAGAGTTCTTAGAAACATATAACTTAGCAAAAAATATAGGGTTTGAAAATATAAATGTAGATTTAATGATTGGACTTCCTAATCAAAGTATACAAAATATTAAAGAATCATTAAATAAAGTTATAACTTTAAATCCAGAACATATAAGTGTATATTCTTTAATACTAGAAGAAGGAACAAAGTTATATAAAAAATATGAAGAAAATGAAATACAATTACCTGATGAAGAGCTAGAAAGAAACATGTATTGGTATGTAAAGAATACCTTAGAAAATAACGGATATAACCATTACGAGATTTCAAACTTTTCTAAAAAAGGTTATGAATCAAAACACAATATGAATTGTTGGGAACAAAAAGAATATATAGGGTTCGGTCTTAATGCTCATTCATATATAGATGGAGTTAGATTTTCAAATACCGAAAATTTAGAGAAATATTTAAATAATTATGAAAAAATAATACATGAAAAACAAAAAATAGAAGATATGAAAAAAGAATATATGCTATTAGGTTTAAGAAAAATAGAAGGGGTAAGTATACAAAAGTTTGAAGAAAAGTTTATAGAAAATCCAATATTCATATTTAGAAATGAACTAAACAAATTAGTAGAACAAGAATTATTAGAAGTAGACGGAGATATAATAAGACTAACAAATAAAGGATTAGATTTAGCAAATCTGGTTTGGGAAGAATTTGTATAAACTTGATATTATTTTAAACATATGATATAATAACCAACGCATTAGAGCAAAAGCTTATTGTAAATATATTTACCAAATTTTTAAAGGAGTAATCTATGGACAAACAACGGGTAAATTGTTATTTAGCAGGATGTGATAAATGTTCAAAGGGAACTTATGTAGGTACAAATTTTTTAGGATTTAAAATATATTCTTGCAGTGCATATAAGCGCAAGCATGTTAATAAAGATGCTAGAAAATGTAAACATTTTAGATGTAAGAAAGCAAAGAGAATCCAAGAAATGTGCCGGAATTGTAGAAAAGGTGAATGAAAAGAAAAGACACTTTTTAGTGTCTTTTTCTTTATACGAGAATATTTTTTAGCTTACCTCTTGAAACATTTTGAAAATTGTGTTAATATATTATACATAGAATACATAAATCCGTAAGATAAAGCAAGTATGATAAATATAAATATTTAAAGAGAAATAGACTATTAGCTGAGAAGTTTATTAATATAATTTATCAGAAAATTCACTTTATTGGACTTCTGTTGAAATAGTAGTAGATAGAAGCGGTTGCTACGATATAGCTGTAATGAGATTAATATTTGTATATTAATGAATTTAGGTGGTACCACGAGTCATTTCGTCCTATATAGGATGAAGTGACTTTTTTGTTTAAAGGAGAGAAAATTATGAAAGAAAAATTAGAGCAAATAAGTAAAGAGACAATAGCTAAAATTGCAGAGCTGGATAGTATGCAAGAATTACAAGATTTAAGAGTAAAAATTCTTGGTAAAAAAGGCGAGCTTACAGAAATACTAAGAGGTATGAAAGATTTATCACCAGAAGAAAGACCAGTAGTAGGAAGTATAGTAAATGTTGTAAGAGATGAAATTGAAACAGCTTTATCAAAAGCAGAAGAGGTTTTAGCTAAAAAAGAATTAGATAAGAAATTAGAAGAGGAAAAAATTGATATTACACTTCCAAGTTCAAAAATAACAAGAGGAAGTAAACATCCTATTAATAGAACAATAGAACAAATACAAGACCTATTTGTATCTATGGGATATGATGTTGTAGATGGACCAGAGTTAGAAACTGATGAATTCTGTTTTGAAAGATTAAATCTTCCCAAAGGACATCCAGCAAGAGATATGCAAGACAGCTTCTATATAACACCAGAACATTTGCTAAGAACTCAAACATCAGCTGTTCAAGCAAGAGTAATGCTTGCAAATGAAGAAAAATCACCAATTAGAATGATATGTACTGGTAAAACATATAGAAGAGAAGATGATGCAACACACTCTCACCAATTTAACCAAGTAGAAGGTTTAGTAATTGATAAAAAAGAAAGAAATGTATCACTAGCTGATCTAAAAGGAACACTTGAAGTATTTGTTAAAGAAATGTTAGGAGATAATCTTGATTTGAGGTTCAGACCAAGCTATTTCCCATTTACAGAACCATCATATGAAGTAGATGTAACATGTTTTAAATGTGGTGGAAAAGGATGTAACCTTTGTAAACAAACAGGATGGATTGAAATATTAGGTGCAGGAATAGTACATCCAAATGTTTTAGCTATGAATGGTTATGACCCAGAAAAATATAGCGGTTTCGCATTTGGTACAGGGATAGATAGACTTGCAATGTTTAAATATGGAATAACAGATATGAGATATCTATATGCAAATGATGTGAGATTCTTAAATCAATTTGATAGAAAAGATTAATTGAAAGGAGAACAAAAATGAGATTAAGTAAAAATTTTGTTAAAGAATATATAGACATAGATGTAGATTTAAAAACTCTTGCAGAAGATATGACAAGAGTTGGAAATGAATATGACAGTGCTGAAAAATTAATTAATGCTACGAACTTAACAGTTGGGGAAGTTTTAGAATGTGTAGACCATCCAGATTCAGACCATTTGCATGTGTGTCAAGTAAATGTTGGTAGCGAAGTTCTACAAATAGTTTGTGGAGCACCAAATGTAAGAAAAGGTTTAAAAGTAATTGTAGCATTAGATGGAGCAGTGCTTCCAGGAGATTTTAGAATAAAAAAATCTATGAAAAGAGGAGTAGAATCAAATGGTATGATTTGTTCACTAGCTGAACTTGGATTAGATAATAAATTCTTAACCGAGGCAGATAAAGAAGGAATACATGAATTACCACAAGAAGCAAAACCAGGTGAAGACCCAATAAAATTACTTGGGTTAGATGATGAAGTTATAGATTTTGAATTAACAACTAATAGAGGAGATTTATTAAGCATATTAGGTATGGCTTATGAATTAGGTGCTATTTATAATAAACCTGTTAAAGAAGTAGACTTATCTCATAGTGAACAAGGTGAAGATTTAAATAATAGCTTTAAGTTAGCTATAAATACAGATAATTGTACTTTATTCTTAGCTAAAAAAGTAGAAAATGTAGAAATTAAAGAGAGCCCAGACTTTATAAAAAATAGATTAATAGCATCTGGTATAAGACCAATTAATAATGTTGTAGATATTAGTAACTATGTAATGTTAGAGATTGGTCAACCACTTCATTTCTATGATGCAGACAAATTAAAAGGTATGATAGAAGTTAGAATGGCAGAAGAAGGAGAAAAATTAACTACTCTTGATAATATAGAAAGAGTGTTAACTTCAAATGATATAGTAATATCAGATGGAAAAGAAGCAATAGGTCTTGCTGGTGTAATGGGTGGACTAGATACAGAAGTTACAGAAAATACAAAAAATGTAATAATAGAAGCAGCTATATTTGATAGTGTAAAAGTAAGAATGACATCAAATAAAATATTAAGAAGTGAAGCAAGTAATCGTTTTGAAAAAGGTTTAGACCCAAACAGAACATATATGGCAGCAGAGAGAGCAGCCAAACTATTAGAAGAATATGCATCAGGAAAAGTTGTAACAGGAACAGTTAAATATGATGTAACAAATGTAACTCCAAAAACTATTGAAATTACATTTAAAAATATTACAGATGTATTAGGAATGGAAATACCAAATAATGATATATTAGAATGTTTCAGAAAATTAGGATTTAGTTGTGAAGTAAAAGAAGAAACTGTATTTGTAACAGTTCCAACAAGAAGAATAGATATCTCTATAAAAGAAGACTTAATAGAAGAAGTTGGAAGAATTTATGGTTTAGATAATATACAAGGGAAATTACCAACTGTTCCAATGAGAAAAGGAAATATAGATTTAACACATAGAGAAATTAGAAATAAAATGATTTCATTAGGATTAAATGAAACTCTATCATATGTTCTAGTCAGAGAAGATGAAGCTAATAGCTTTACAACTGATTGTTTTGAAAAAGTAAAACTATTAGACCCAATAACAGAAGAAAGAAGTACATTAAGATATAGCATATTACCATCATTACTTAAAATATATGAATACAACAAAGCAAGAAATGAAAAAGATGTAGCAATATTTGAAATAGGAAAAGGATTCTATAAAAAAGAAGAATATGGAGAAAATACAAAACTTGCAGCCTTAATGAGTGGTAAATATTATTTAGGGATAGATAATAAAAAAGATGTTGATTTCTATGTAATAAAAGGTGTTGCAGAAGAAATACTTGATTACTTAGGATATGCAGGAAGATATAGTTTCGTAATACCAAAACAAATGCCAGCAGAGATGCATCCGGGTCAAACAGCAGATATTTCTGTAAATAATGATATTGTTGGTATGGTAGGAAAATTACATCCATCACTAGAAAAAGAAAATGTATATGTTTTAGAAATTAACTTAGATAAATTACTTTCAAAGAAAACAGGAAAAATGAAATTTAAAGAAATTTCTAAATTCCCAACAATAAGCAAAGATTTAGCTATATTAATAGATAAAAATATATCTGCTGACGAAATTGCAAAAGGAATCAAAAAAGCAGCTGGTTCACTACTTACAAATACAGAAATATTTGATGTTTATGAAGGCAAAAACATTCCAGAAGGAAAAAGAAGTATAGCATATTCATTATCATTTGGAACAAATGACAGAACTTTAACAGATGAAGAAATAAATAACATTATGAACAAAGTAATAGAGAGTTTGCAAAAAATAGGAGCAGAATTAAGAGCATAGAATTAAAGGAGTTGTGCAAAAAGGCATAACTCCTTTAAAATTTGAAAAGTACTGTAAAATATGGTATAATATTATTAGGCGACTTTAAATAAGTTGTAAGTTATATATTTTAGGAGGGCCATTATTATGGCAAAAAACATTATTTCTCGGTGCGTAGCACTTGTTGTTACGTTTTTGATTGGGTTGCTATTAAATACATTGATGCTCCCTGCATGGAACTTTAGTAATCCTGGACTTTGGGGATTTCTCATCTTGATGGTTGCGATAGGCACTATTCTTCAATGTTGCGTGGACTACTTTGTTATTTACGATGATTGTGAAGTGGAGTTCTTAGGCGCCAAGATTGGTGGAATTGTATTTGGTATTTTGGTATTAATTCTTGCTATTGGAGCTTTAACCTCATGGCAATTATTTAGTGCAAGCAAATACCAAGAAATCGTTACAATAGAAGATGGAATTTTTGAAGAAGACATTAATCACGTTGAAAATGTAAATAACATTTCTATTGTGGATTTAGGAACGGCGGAGCGGTTAGGCGATAGGACAATTGGTTCGATTCCTAATGCAGCTTGGTACGAGGTGGATAATGAGTATGATCTTATTAACTACCAAGGAGAACAGTACAGGATATCTCCTCTAAATTATGGTGGATTATTTAAATTCAATAAAGCTAAATATGACGGTATTCCCGGATATGTATTGGTAAATACGTTAACCCAGGAAGCTAAGTATGTAGAACTTGAAAATGGAATTAAATATTCACCCAGTGCTTATTGGTCTTTTGATCTTAAGCGTCATATTAGAGGACAGTATCCTAATGACAGACTTGGCCAATTTCAGTTTGAAATCGACGAAGAAGGCATTCCTTATTGGATAACTCCAGTAAGAACAGCAACTGTTGGTATGTTTGGTTGTGCGAAAGAAACTGCTTTTATTATAACCAACGCTTGTACTGGCGAAAGTCAAAAATACAAGACCGAAGAATTACCTGAATGGGTAGACCATGCATACAGTTTGGAATATTTGATGCGAGCAGCAGATTATAATCTTTCGTATGTAAAAGGTATCTGGAATTCGTGGTTCTCGAAGACTGGTGTTATGAAAACTTCCTATGAATACAGGAGTAATGGTGGCGAAGGCGGAGTGCCTTTTGCTGGATATAACACTACGATTACATCTGACGGCGATATTGTATACTATACTGGTCTTACCCCTGCAAGTAATGCAGAAACCAATGTAGGTTTCCTTCTTTTGAATCCTAGAACAGGGGTTATCAAGAAATATAACTGTTCGGGTGCAGAAGAAAGTTCTGCTCAAGCAGCCGCAGAAAGCTTAGTGCAAGACTTAAAGTATGAAGCAACATTCCCTACTATGCTTAATGTAGAAGGAGAAGAAACGTACTTTATGCTTTTGAAAGATAAGGCAGGTCTTGTGCAAAGATATGCATTGTGTAACGTTGAAAATTACACTAAGGTTGTTCAGGCAGTAACCTTGGAAGAAGCAGTTAACCAATATCTTGTAAAGCTTAGACAGGGAACTGTACAAGAATCGGAAAAGCAAAGTGCGAAAGGAATAATCAGTGAACTTTATGAAGCCCAAATTGATGGGTGTACCTTCTACTATTTCAAAATTGAAGGAAGTACTAATTTGTATATGTCTTCAATTAAAAATAGCAATAAGCAGGTAATGCTTAAAGTAGGTACTGAAGTATCGATTGAATACGTACCTAGCACCGAAGACGGAGTCTTTATTGTGCAAAAGATTAGCTTCTAAAAAGCATCTAGCCATAAAGATAAAGTAAAAAACAGCTTCTAAAAAATAGATAAGGAGGTCCAATTGGACCTCCTTATTCTTTTATTTGACAAAATAAAAAACATATGTTAAAATATATAACATATTAAGAGTATACCTAGGGAAATAATAGTACTGAGCGGTATAGGTAGCTAAAAGCTATTACACTTGACGTAAGTAAACCTTACAGAGGAGTCTTAAAGATTTTTCTGTAAGGTTTTTGTTTTACAGAAGGAAAGGAGAAAAGTTTATGAAACTTGTAACAATAGTAGGTCCACAGGCAGTTGGAAAAATGACAGTGGGTCAAGAATTGGCTAAAATAACAAATTTAAAGTTATTTCATAATCATATGACCATAGAATTAGTTAATAATTTTTTTAGCTATGGAACACAACAAGGGAAAAAGCTAGTTAATTCTTTTCGAATGCAAATATTTGAAGAGGTTGCAAAAAGTGACCTAGCAGGTTTAATATTTACTTATTTATGGTTTTTTGAAAGAAAAGAAGATGAAGAATACTATAACAAAGTAACAGATATATTTAGAAAACAAGGTGGAGAAGTTTATTTAGTAGAATTAGAAGCGGACTTAGATGAACGTATAAAAAGGAATGAAACAGAGAATAGATTAACTCACAAACCTACAAAGAGAAATATAGAGTGGAGTAAAAATGACCTAATATTATGTACAGAAAATCATAGATTAAATTCTTTGCCTGGTGAAATAAAAGAAAAAAATTATTTAAGAATAAATAACACAGATATATCGGCAGAAGAAGTGGCTAAAATGATAAAAGAAAGATTTGAATTATAAGGAGGAATTATTATGAAATTTTTTAAGAAATTAGTAGGAGATAATGTTTATTTATCACCAAGAAATGTAGATGAAGAGATAATAGAAAAAATCACAGAATGGTTAAATGATTTTGAAACAACAGATTATACAGGAAGAAGTGCTCAAATTTTAACATTAGAAGATGAAAGAAAATATTTCGAAAATCCAAAAGATTGTGACTGTGTATTTTTTATAATAAGAAAAGAAGATGATGAATTAATTGGAACAGTTGGATTGCATAATATAGATAATATAAGTAGACGTGCAACATTAGGTATATTTATAGGAGATAAAAGTGGTAGAAATAAAGGATATGGTACAGAAGCTGTAAGATTAATTTTAGAATATGGTTTTAAATATTTAAATTTAAACAATATTAATTTAGATGTTATGGAATTTAATGAAAGAGCACAAGCTTGTTATAAAAAATGTGGTTTCAAAGAATATGGAAGGAGAAGAAAAGCTGAATTTTTATGTGGGAAATATTATGATAGAGTATCAATGGATATTTTAGCGGAAGAATTTGAAGGTGACTTTATCAGAAATAAAAATATTAAATAAAAGGAACTTAGGTTTAAACCCTAAGTTCCTCTTTTATATCTATATTTTGTCCTTTTAACCATTTGTTCAAATCTTTTTGTTTAGTAAAGATAAGAACTTTACTTTGGTCAACATCTTCTATTGCTTCTACTACAAAATGTCTTTTCTTTTTCCTATAATTTACTACATATTTTAAAAATTCTAAGTCTAATCTCTCATTACATCCAGGTATTTCAGTTTTTTCTTTACCTGGATTTTTTAAAAATCTTTTAAGAATACCTTTTATTTGTGCAAAAGTCGAATAATCAAGCCAAATAATTAAATCGGATTTTTCTAACCTTTGTTTAATAGTATCTTTGTAAGTTCCGTCAATAATCCATTTTTCCTTTTCTACTATGTCTAATATTATTTTGTCACGTTCTGCCTTATCTCGTACTTGCCAATTTTTAAGATGATGAATACCATCAATGTGGGTAACTGGTAGATTGTATTTTTTAGAAAGAAGATTAGACAATGTAGTTTTACCTGTACCAGCACCGCCAACAATCGAAATTCTATTATACATTTTATTACCTCCGTGACCGATATTTTAGCATAAATAAATTAGGAAGTAAAGGGGGAATATAAAGTATAATACAAAAATTTATTAATATAATTTATATAGGTGATTTTATGATTAGAAAAATTGATTTACCGTATCCATTAGATGCATTAGAGCCGTATTACAATAAAGAAACATTAGCAATCCATTATAACACACTATACACAGGATATGTAGATAAAACAAATCAAACAGAAGATAAGCTACAACAAGAAAGAATAAACAATGATTTTAGTAATATAAAATGTTTAGAAAAAGAACTTAGTTTTCAAGGGGCAGGTGCAATTTTACACCAGTTATTTTTTGAGAATATGGGGCCACCAATTCCTAGTAGTCCAAGTATTGAATTAATGGAACAAATTAATAAAGATTTCGGGAGTTATGAGGCATTCAAAAAGCAAATGACAGAAGCTGCAAAAGTAGTAGAAGCATCAGGTTGGTGCTTACTTGTATGGGTACCGTTATTTAAGAAATTAGAAGTTTTACAATGTGAGAAACATCAAAATTTAACACTATGGGGATGTAAGCCGTTACTTGTTTTGGATATGTGGGAACACTCATATTTTTTACAATACAAATCTAATAGGCCAGAATATATAAATGCTTTTTGGAATATTGTAAATTGGAATGAAGTAAATAAAAGATTTAGTAAAATAGTAAAAAAATAAAATGGACAAAATATCGTCCATTTTTTAAAGCCATTTTTTTAAATCATCAATATTTTTTTCTTGTAATCTTACAAAGTCAGATAGCAAGTTTTCAATTTCAGGCGTTGTAAAGTTAGACCCATTTAATAGTTTATGACCTTTAATAATTCCCATATCATTTCCTTGAATTAATAATTCAGAAAGTTGAGAATTACTTTTATCAGTCATTGTATTCATTTGAATACCCATCCAACCCATCATTTTTTGCATTGTTGGAACATCTTCAATTGTTTCACCATGTTGTTTTAAGATTTCTTGTGTTCTATCAAAAATATTTTGATATTCATTATGTTGTTCATTTAATAGTTTTTGGAATTTTTCATCTTGAACTTTTTCTCCAACCATATTAATTGAATCCATCCCCATTTTTGAATCTTTACTAATTTCTTTTAAAATTTCTATTTCTTGCATAACAAACCTCCATTTTATATTTATTATTTTCATAATTAAAAAAAATATGTGAAAAATATAAATATTGATAAAAATAAAAGCAAATGATATAATTTTAAAAATGAAAAGGAGTTAAAAATGATTAAGGTATTATTTGTATGCCTAGGTAATATTTGTAGGTCGCCAATGGCAGAATTTGTTTTTAAAGATATTGTAAATAAAAAAGGATTATCAAATGAATTTTATATAGAATCAGCAGCAACGAGTAATGATACCATAGGAGAAGGCATATATTTTGGGACAAGAGACATTTTGAAAGAACAAGGAGTTCCTTTCGAAGAACGAAAAGCTAGACAAATGACGAAAGAAGACTATAATAAGTTTGACTATATCTTAGGAATGGAAAACAAAAATATTGCAAATATTTTAAGAATAGTAGGAGAAGATACAGAAAATAAAGTCCATAGATTATTAGATTTTTCGGAAAAACCAAGAGATATTACAGACCCATGGTATACGGGTGATTTTGATATAACATATTATGATGTAGAAGATGGATGTAATAGTTTTTTAGAATATTTAATGAGGAGCAAAAAATGAAATCAAAAAAACACTTTGCATATATGGTAAGATGCTCTGATGGTTCAATATATAGTGGGTATGCAGTAGATCCATATAAAAGGGAGAAGGTTCATAACACAGGAAAAGGTGCTAAATATACAAGAAATAGATTACCTGTAAAATTAGTATATTTTGAAGAATTTGATAACAAGATTGATGCTATGAAAAGAGAATATGTTTTTAAGCAATATACACATAAAGAAAAAGAAGAAATAATCAAACAAGGAACTAAGGAAGTTTAAAAGTTAATATAAAAACACAAGAGTGGACGTTAACATAAAAATATGGTATAATGTATATATAGCCTATGAGGTTATTATTTAATTATGCCTCAAAAATGTAGAGGTAAGAACAAAGGAGATTTGCAAGATGATTGTAATTGACGTGATTCGGGTAACAAAGTGTGAAAATTCAAAGATGGATCTTTCAAAAGTAAAAGAGGTTTTAGAAAAAAGGCTAAAAGCTCCCAAGCTATCCATAACTAGTGTGGGGTGGTATGATAAAGAAAAAGAAGAAGTAAAACTTGTACTAAGTAAACCACTTCCTCTTTATAGAATGTGTAGAATCATATCTGATTTGAATTCTGTCGAACACATTCCAACCCAAAAGTTTATATGGGAAGCAAATAAAGAAGGGCCCATAAGAAGAGGCGCAATGGATATTACCGTCTCCTAAACAAAGAGCTACAAGATTTAATCTTGTAGCTTTTTATATAATTGTATCAAAAATTATTGACGAAAAATATAAGTTAGTAATATAATATTAATATAAAGGAGACAAAAGCCATGAGAAAATTTAATAATGTTAAATTAAATAATAATTGGCAAGTATGGGTAAAGAATTACTCATACAAATTTGTCGTGCTTTAAAATATTAATATAGTATAAAAATATATTAAGCACATGTATGAGTAATTGTAAACTTGTACATGTGCTTTTTGTATTTAAGGAGGTGGTGCATATGGAAGTAGACTGGCATTGGAAAAGTTTTAAAATTAAAGAAAAGAAAGAAGGTAGAAATTATGAAGTATGGAGAATTTGGTGGTCAATATGTACCACGAGAATTAAAAGAAAAATTAAATGAGATTGAGAAGGAATTTAATAAAGCAATAAAAGATGAAGGTTTTAAAAATGAATATTTATATTATCTAAAACAATATGTTGGAAGACCAACACCTTTATATTTTGCAGAAAATTTAACTAAGTTTGCAGGAGGGGCAAAGATTTATCTAAAAAGAGAAGATTTAAATTATACAGGTTCTCATAAAATTAATAATGCATTAGGGCAAGTACTACTTGCCAAAAGAATGAATAAGAAACATATAATTGCAGAAACAGGAGCAGGACAACATGGAGTTGCAACAGCTACAATTTGTAGTTTATTTAACATTAAATGTACAATATTTATGGGGAAAGAAGATATACAAAGGCAGAAAGTAAATGTGGAAAAAATGAAAATGCTTGGTGCTGAAATTAAAGAAGTAACAAGAGGAGAGGGAACATTAAAAGAAGCAGTAGACGAAGCGTTTGAATACTTATTAGAGAATGAAGAGGTATTCTATTTAATAGGTTCAGCTGTTGGACCTAGTCCATATCCGGAGATGGTAAAATACTTTCAAAAAATAATAGGAGAAGAAGCAAAAAAACAAATCATAGAACAAGAAAATAAATTACCTAAGGCAATAATTGCTTGTATTGGTGGTGGAAGTAATAGTATAGGATTATTTACAGATTTTATAAAAGAACAGGTAGATATTTATGGAGTAGAGGGAGCTGGAAAAGGATTAGATACAGGAAAACATGCAAGTGCAATGTACAATAATAAAATTGGAGTTATGCATGGAATGAAAACATATATAATGCAAGATGATAAAGGAAATATAAAAGATGCTTATTCAATTTCGGCAGGATTAGATTACCCAGGTATTGGACCAGAGCATGCATATTTTAAAGTGACAAGTAGAGTTGTATATGACAGTATAACAGATAAAGAAGCAGTAGAAGCGTTTAAAATCTTAACAAGAGAAGAAGGAATAATTCCAGCATTGGAAAGTAGTCATGCAATTGCATATGCAATAAAAATAGCTAAGAGATATAATAAAGAAGATAGTATAATTGTAAACTTGTCTGGTAGAGGAGATAAAGATATTGAAACAATTTTAAATTTAGAATAAAAATTAAACAGCCACTTAAATAGTGGCTGTTTTTAATATTATAAATATTCAACAACTGCTGTTGGATAAAGTATTTCTTTTCCAGATTTAAATTGTTCAATATCCATCCATTTAGCGAAGCTATTTACTTCATCAATTATAGTATATTCATCTTTGTAATCACAATCTTTTATATCTACTGTGTAAATGAAAATTAATTCATGTCCGTTTTTACCATTGAAAGTAAAAATATTTTCTTCTAACCCTAAGAAATCTTTTACAGTAACATCTGCACCAATTTCTTCTTTAAATTCTCTCTTTAAAGCCTCATCACTTTTTTCTAAGAATTCAATTCCTCCGCCTAAACATCTATAAAATGTTTGGTCTTTCACTTTGTCATATCCTTCTGATACAAGTACTTTGTTATCTCTAATTGCTAGACCTAATGCAATTGGTCTAATTTCTTTAAATTTATCCATAAATACCTCCTAAAAATAAAGAATATATAGTGAATGTCATTTTAAAGAGTATAACAGAGATTTGTGTAAATATCAACACATGTAAGTAAAATATTGGAATGATTTTAAACAATATTTTGGTTTATTTTATACAAAGTGTATGATATAATTATATAAGGAAAACTATTAATTAAGAGGTGTTTAATATGAGTATAAGATTAAATGAAGATAAAGAAATAGTTAAAACAATAAAAGAAGGATTAAAAAGAACAGGAGGGTATTGTCCTTGTAGATTAGAAAAAACAGAAGACACTAAATGTATGTGCAAAGAATTTAAAGACCAAGTAAAAGACCCTGATTTTGAAGGATATTGCCACTGTTTGTTATATTATAAATCAAAAAGATAACGAAAAATCTACCATAAGTTGACCCCACTCAACCAATGGTATGTAGACTTTAATATAAAAAGAAACTATACTAAGATTAAGGAGAAGGATATATATGGATCAAGTAAAAATAGGAAAATTTATAGCAGAATGTAGAAAAAAGAATAATTTAACTCAAATGCAATTAGCAGAAAAGCTAAATATTACAGATAGAGCAATATCTAAATGGGAAAATGGCAAGGCAATGCCTGATTCTGGAATAATGCTTGATTTATGTAATGAGCTTAAAATTAGTGTAAATGAGCTATTAAGTGGGGAGGTAATTGAAATGAAAAATTATGATAAGAAAACAGAAGAACTATTATTAGATATGCAAAAACAAAAAGAAGAAGCAGATAAAAGATTGTTAGCTTTGGAATGGGTTATCGGCATTCTTTCATGTATTGTTTTATTTATACCAATATTTATTGGAGCATTTTTACCAATGGAAGATTGGCAAAGAATAATAATTGTGCTTTCTGGTTTTATTCCAGGGCTTGTTGGAATATTCTTTGCATTGCGAATTGAGCAAATAGCGGGATATTATGAATGTAGAAAGTGTAATCATAGATATGTTCCAACATATCCAGATGTTTTGTGGGCTATGCATGTAGGGAGAACAAGATATATGAAATGTCCAGAATGTAATAAGTATAGCTGGAATAAGAAGGTTATAAGTAAAGAATAAAAAGAAAAAGGTTAGTTCGCTTCATTAGAACTAATCTTTTTTTTGTTTATTTTCTAAATAGTGTGTGATATAATGAATAAAAATATAAGGAGTAAATTAACAATGATAGAAATTGAATATAAAGAAAATTTAGATGAAAAATATTATGACATAATAGATACAGAGTTTAATAAATATGCTACTAAAAACGGTGTAACCTGCAATTATACACCATTTAATTTTATAGCTAAAGAAAATGATGAAGTAATAGGTTTTATAACAGGACATTCATATTATAAAGAAGTACATATAGGTGACCTTATGATATATGAAGAACATAGAAACAAACATATTGGAACTAAGTTAGTACAAACAGTTGAAGACTATTTCAAAGATAAAGGATTTGAGAATATGAATTTAACTACATATGGTTTTCAAGCACCCGAATTCTATAAAAAGTGTGGTTTTGAAGTAGAATTTGTAAGAGAAAACAAAGAGAATCCTAAACTTAATAAATATTTTTTAGTAAAATATTTTTAATTACATATTTGTGGGAGAATAGTATGATAAGAATAGAGTTTGATATAAAGAACAATAAATCAATAGCATATGATGAAAATATCATAGTAGGTGTGTGTGAATATATAGTCCAAGAAAATACTTGGAATATAGTTCATACAGAGGTAGATAAAAATTATCAAGGGCAAGGTATTGCAAGAAGATTAGTAGAATGTATAATAGAAGAAGCAAATAAAAATAACAAGAAGCTAATTTCAGATTGTTCATATGCAGCAAAAGTTATAAAATAATATATAGAAAAAGAGGTAGCTTATTTATGAATATAAAATTATTTTTTCAAGCAATAACAAAATTTATATTTGGGGTTTTATTAGTAGGACTATTAATATTTTGGCCAGCCAATACAATAAATTATTGGAATGGATGGTTGTTTATAGGACTTTTATTTATTCCAATGTTTTTTGCAGGAATAGTTATGATGATAAAATCACCTGAACTTTTAAAGAAAAGACTAAATGCTAAGGAAAAAGAAAATGAACAAAAACAAGTGCTTTTATTTAGTGGTTTAATGTTTTTAGCAGGTTTTATAATCGCTGGATTAAATTATAGATATAGTTGGATAATACTTCCTAACTCAGTAGTAATTGTTTCAGCTATTTTATTCATACTAGCATATATCATATATGCAGAAGTATTAAGAGAAAATACATATTTATCACGTACAATAGAAGTACAAGAAAATCAAAAAGTAGTAGATACAGCGCTTGATGGAATAGTAAGGCATCCAATGTATGCAGCAACTATTTTACTATTTTTATCAATGCCATTAGTTTTAGGTTCAGTTATTTCTTTTGCTATTTTTTTAGTATATCCATTTATTATAGCTAAAAGAATAAAAAATGAAGAAGAAGTATTAGAAAAAGAGTTAGAGGGATATTTAGAGTATAAAAAGAAAGTTAGATATAAAATGATACCATTTATCTGGTAGTCTTTATTTAGTAAAGATGAAATTAGAAGGAAATGGAGAAACGTATGAAAAAAGGTATAATTTTAATAATTGCATTTTTATTAATTGGCGTAATTATTGTTGGTAGTATTTATATTTTATCATCAATACAAAAAGAAGAACCAATTGTAGAAGATGAGCACTCTAAATTATATATTCCGGGAGTTAGTGTTGAAGATGTTATTTTATATTTTAATGAAGTAGCTTTTGGGGCAGAAGTTATTAATTCAGGAGATCCATATAAATTACAAAAATGGAATGAGTCTATTTACTATTTTGTGAATGGTGATTTTACAGAAGAAGATTCAGCAACTTTGTCAAAATTTAATAATTGGTTAAATACTATTGAAGGATTTCCGGGCATATACGAGACAAAAGATTTTGCAAAGACTAATCTTAATATATATTTTTGTGATAAAGAAACTATGTTAGCTATAATGGGAAATGAATTTTATGGCATGGATGGCGCAGTAACCTTTTGGTATACAGATGATATAATTAACAGATCAGTTATATGTTATCGAACAGATTTAGACCAATATCTACGTAACTCTGTAATTATAGAAGAAATATATAATGGGTTAGGGCTTATACAAGATACATCTCTTAGAGAAGATAGTATTATTTATGCAGAATTTTCAGAGCCACAAGAGTTAACTAAAATAGATGAACTTCTTTTAAAAATATTATATAGCGAAGAAATTAAAACTGGAATGAGTGTTCAGGAATGTGAAGAAGTAATACGAAAGTTATATTATTAATATAACATATTTATTTAAAATAGTTGTATATGGAAATGGATAATAAAAATCATTATCTTATTGTGCAAAAAGCCTAGATATGATATATTGTTTTGTACATAAGCAAAAGATACGATAGATAAAAGAAAAATATCGGAGGAAAAATGAAAGTAAAAAAGATGGGACAAGTATTTACTCCCAAACACATAGTAGAAGATATATTAAAAATTTCTGAATATAAAGGTGAAAGTATACTAGAAAAGCATGTAATAGATAACAGCTGTGGTAATGGTGCATTTCTAGTAGGATTTGCTAATAGATATATAAATGCGTATAAAAGAAAGAATCATTCTCTTGAAGGTGTAGAAAAACATTTAGAAAAATATATACATGGTATAGAGTATGATAAAGAAATATATAGAGAATGTTTAGAAGAATTAGAAAAAGTAGAAAAGAAATTTAAATTAAAAAAAGTAAAATGGGATATAGTCAATAATGATGCACTGCGAGTTAGCAAATATGATGGAAAAATGGATTTTGTTATAGGGAATCCACCTTATGTTAGAGTACATAACTTAGAAGAACAATATGCTAATGTTAAAAAAGGCGAATTTTGCAATAATGGAATGACAGATTTATATCTAATTTTTTATGAATTAGGATTAAGAATGCTAAATAAAAATGGAGTGTTAACATATATAACTCCTAATTCATTCTATAACAGTGTAGCAGGTCAAGATTTAAGAAGATATATTCAAAAAAATAGAAATATGGAATCTATTACTGATTTAGGACATTATCAACCATTTGAAGTAACAACATATACAACAATAGCTAAGATATATAAAAACATGCAATTTGAAAAATGTAAATACTATAAATATGATATAGAAACAGGTAAGCCTAAGTATATATCTAATATTCATTACAATGATTTATTTGTAAATGGAAATATAATATTGTCAAAGGATAATAAGAAGTTCTTAAAAATATTAAATTGTGAAGTTCCTAAAAATGCTAAGATACAAGTTAAAAATGCTTATGCAACTTTAAGCGATGATGTTTTTATTCAAAATGAATTTGAATTTAAAAATAATGTAATAGATATACTAAAAGCATCAACAGGAGAATGGAAGAAATGCATATATCCGTATGATGAAAACGGAAAAGTATTGCCATTTAACATATTAGATGAGAAAGTACAAAAACATCTTGATTCTAATAAAGAAATATTAACTAGAAGAAGTTTAGAAAACAATTCACAATGGTATGAATTTGGTAGAACTCAGGCTATATCAGATACATATAAAAGGAAGGTAGCTATTAACACAACAATAAAAGACATAAATTCTATAAAATTAAATGTTGTAGAAGCGGGACAAGGTGTGTATAGTGGGCTATATATTTTAACAGATTATACAGTAGAAGAATTAAGAGAAAAATTATGTACAGAAGACTTTATAGATTATTTAAGAGTAGTAAACAAATGTAAAAGTGGAGGGTATTATACATTCTCTTCAAAAGATTTATTAAAATATCTATACTATAATCTAGTGGAGGCGAGAATGGACAATTCACACTTTATAATCAAATTAAAAGAATCATTTGAAAAGTATTTAAAAACTAATTCTAGAACTAATGAAAAATTAAAAATATTACACGGAGCAATTGCAGAAGATATTGCTGCAAGGTTGGGAAGCAGTTTTGATCTATATTCGTTAGGATACAGAAATGGAAAAGAACTAACTGTTGAAGGTGCATATAATGATAAGAATGTAGATATAGCTATAAAAAAAGATGGGAAAGTAGTTGGAGCAATAGCATTAAAATTTGTTATGAGCAATTATTCTCAAAACTCAAACAACTATTTTGAAAATATGTTAGGAGAAACAGCTAATATCCGTATGGCAGGAATACCATATTATCATATTGTAATTTTACCTGCAAATCTTCCATATTATACAAAAGATGGAGTTATTACTAAAACAGAAGTAATGACAGAAAACAGAATGAAAAAATACATAAATATATCTAAGGATGATCCAACAAAATGTATGCATACACCAAATAAAACTTTGTTGTATTTAGTTGAGTTTCCAGATACAAATGGAGTAAAAAACAAAGAAGAATACAAAGAATATTTTTGGAAAAATGAGTATGCACTAAAACCAAAAGAGTCTAGTTATGAGTTTGGCGATGGCGTAGTTTATAACGACTATAATAAGTTCATAGAACAATTATGTAATAATATTAAAGAATAGAAAGAGGTAATATTTATGAGTACTAAAATAGGGTATATATACATATTTACAAATCCATCATTTCCAGAGTATGTAAAGATAGGTTATGCAGAGGATGTTAATGAAAGATTAAGAGTATTAAACAGTTCATCAGCAGTTCCATTTGCATTTAGAGTTTATGCCACATATGAAGTAGACTATAAATTAGAAGATAAGCAAGTACATAAGATAATTGATACTATTAATCCAGAGTTAAGAAGTTCTGAGGTTGTAAATGGAAAAGTAAGAAAAAGAGAATTTTTTCAAATGTCAAAAGAACAAGCATATACACTTTTAGAATGTATAGCTGAAATATCTGGAACAAAAGATAGATTACATTTAATTGAAGCAACAGAAGAAGATATTAAACAAGAAAAAGAAGCCAATGAAATTAGAGAAATGGAACTAAACAGACATCATTTTAAAGATATAGAGTTTTATTCTAGTTTAACAGATAAATATTACTATACTAAAACAAATGAGCTAGGAACACTAAGTATATTTGAAAAAGAAGATGACAAAGAAGTTCCTAACAATAGTAATCCATCTAAAAAACAAATTGTATTGCAAGCATTAAAAGATTTAGGAGAAGATGTTGATGCTGGGTTAACTTTGTATCAATTGGAGCATAGGTTGGAGAAGAAAATCAGATCATAATAAGGAGATAAAATGATTGATTATCCAGGTAAATTAAATAGGCATGCAAAATATATAAAAGTTTTAAATGATCTTGAACCCAAAACAGAATATATTGAAATAGTATTAATAGATGAAAAAGAAACTAATGATTTAGTAGAAAAATTCAAAAGTGATATTATTTCAACAGGAATTGTTTCAGAGTGGTGGGGAACAAAAACAGTAGCAAGAAACAAATTAATTAAAATTAAAGCATCAAATGAATTATTTGAGTACTTAAAACAATTTGAAACATTTTGTAAATATTATGAATATGGTAGTACGATAAAGAGCTTTTTAAGAGGAGATTATTCAGAAATAACTGATTTTGGATATGATGATATTGCTTTTTATGATGAAAAAGAACAAATTTTATTATATACAACCACTCATGAAGGATATATTACAATTGATGAAAAATTGATTAAATAAAATGTAAATTAAAGATTAGTTTTTTAAGAAAGACTAATCTTTTTTTATATTTTAGAACTAGAAAATAATAGGAATACAAAAAACTACAAATATTGGCAAATTTATTGTTTTAAATAACTTTTTGTGGTATAGTATTATTGAATATTTGTAAACGGAGGATATTATGGAACAAGAAACAAAAAGTATAATAGATAGAATATGGACAAACTTTTGGGAAGGCGGAGTAACTAATCCATTAACAGTAATAGAACAAATAACATATCTTTTATTTATTAAAGGATTAGATGATATAGATATAGCAAGAGAAAAAAATGATAATTTATTAAAAATAAAAACTAAAAGAATATTTGACGAAAATCATCAAGAATGCAGATGGAGTATATTTAAAAATTATCCAGCAGAAAAAATGTATAAAATAGTACAAGAAAAAGTTTTTCCTTTTATAAAAGATTTAAGTACAGATAAAAATTCTGGTTATGCTAAATATATGGATGATGCTATATTTATAATACCAACACCAATAATGCTACAAAGAGTTGTTACTGCAATAGATAAATTAAAAATGAAAGATAGAGACACAAAAGGTGATGTATACGAATATTTATTATCTAAATTATCAACAGCAGGAACAAACGGACAATTCAGAACACCTAGACATATTATAAAAATGATAGTAGATTTAATGAAGCCTACACCAGAAGATATAATAGTAGATCCTGCTGCTGGAAGTGCGGGTTTCTTAGTTGAAGCGGGAGAATATTTAAGAGAAAATAGAAGTGAGCTATTTTTAACTGAAAATTTAAAAGAACATTTTAATAATACAATGTTTTATGGATTTGATATGGATAGAACTATGCTTAGAATTGGTGCAATGAATTTAATGCAACATGGTATAGAAAATCCTAATATCATGTATAAAGATTCTTTGTCAGAAGATAACGAAGATAATGGGAAATATACATTAGTTCTAGCAAATCCACCATTCAAAGGTTCAATAGATTCAGAGAGGACAGCAAAAGATTTATTAGCAATTACTAAAACAAAGAAAACAGAATTACTATTTTTAGCTTTATTTTTAAGAATTTTAAGAATAGGTGGACGAGCAGCCTCAATAGTTCCAGATGGAGTATTATTTGGAAGTTCAAATGCACATAAATCAATAAGAAAAGAAATAATAGAAAATCATAAATTAGAAGCAATTATATCAATGCCAAGTGGAGTGTTTAAACCATATGCAGGAGTTTCAACAGCTATTATGATATTTACAAAAACAAACTCTGGTGGAACAGATAAAGTGTGGTTTTATGATATGGCGGCGGACGGTTTTAGTTTAGATGACCAAAGACAACCAGTAAAAGAAAATGATATACCAGATATTATTAAAAGATTTAATAATAGAAATTCAGAAGATGAACAAACGAGAAGCAGAGCAGAAAAATCTTTTTTTGTATCAAAAGAAGAAATTGCAGAAAATGACTATGATTTATCTATAAACAAATATAAAGAGATAGTTGTAGAGAAGAAAGAATATGAAGAACCAAAAGTTATTTTAAAAAGGATAATGGATATGGAAAATGAACTTCAACAAAAATTAAAAGAGTTGGAGGAAATAGTTTAATGGGAAAAGTTTTAGATTTCTGTAATATAACAGGTGAATCAGTAAAGGAATATGAAGGTGAAAGAAATTATATAGCAACAGGAGATGTGGTTGATAATAAAATTATAAGTTTTGAAAAAGTAACTTATAAAAATAAACCTTCCAGGGCTAATCAGAATGTAAAAGTTGGGGATGTTTTATTTGCAAAAATGAAAGATACTCAAAAAGTACTAATAATTGATGAAGATAATGCTAAAAACATATATTCAACCGGATTTCTTGTAATTACTCCTAAACAAGATGTTAAGAGCAAATATTTATATTGGTTATTTAATTCTAACAAATTTAACGAACAAAAAAACAAAAATTGTAAAGGAGCAACACAAAAAGCATTAAATAATGAAGGTTTTTCAAAAATATCAATTAAAGAATTTCCAAGTATAAAGGAACAAGAAAAAATTGTAGATGAATTAGATAAAGTTCAAGAAATAATTGATATAAGAAAAAAACAGATTGACGATTTAGACGAATTAATTAAATCTCAGTTTGTTAAAATATTTGGAAATCCTTTCGAAACAACAAATTGGGGAGTCAAAAAATTAAGTGAAGTTTCTATATCTATTTCAGATGGTAGTAATATAGATAAAAAACATTATTATGAAAAAGGAGACATACTTTTTCTGCGAATCCAAAATGTATGGTGTAATGAATTTAGGTTGAAAGATTCAGTTTATATTTCAAAAAATGTTAATAAAGAATACATAGATACATGTTTGCATACTGGTGACTTACTTATAACAAAAATAGGAAGATATTATACAAAAGATAGTAGCTTGGGTAGAGTTTCAATTTATTTAGGGCAAGATAATATGGCTAATTATAGCAATAATATTATGAGAGTTAGATTAAAAGATGAAGTTAATAGTGAATTCGCGAATGTTTTGCTAAACTTAGATGATTATAAGAAATACATTAAAAGAGTTAGCGTTGGTGGAACAGACAAAAGAGCTTTGAGTAAAACAATAATAGGGGAATTTCCTATAATTATTCCACCTATGGAATTGCAATTAAATTTTATTGAGTTTGTAAATAAAATTGATAAACAGAAAGATGAATTACAAAAGAGTTTTGAACAGATGGAAAAATTACAAGGAAGTTTAATGAATAAGTATTTTAGTGGAGAGTAAAATGAAAAGAGAACAAGCATTTATAAAAGCATTTATTTTAACAATTTTTTTTCTATCATTAGCTAGTACAATTTTTCAAAATGAAATATTTGAAAATATAGTATATGCATTAGTTTTTCCTACTTTTTTTATGAGTTTAATAGAATTTATTATAGATATAAGAAATATAGCTGATGAAGAAGCAAGGAATTTACAAAAAGGATATGAGGAGTTAGCAGGTTTACAACAAGAAAATGCAGAACTTAAAATAGAAAATAATAGATTATTAGGTAAAAGTGATAAAGATAGTATAATTGAAGTTGAAGAAGTATATAATAAAGCTACTGAAAATATAAAAATAGCTACTGATTATATGAAAGTGATAGCCACGTTAATAAAACTAGAAAAAATACTAAGTAAAATATATGTAATTGTATTAGTATTATTCTTTTCTTCTATAATATTTTCAAGTATTATAGTGAATTATTTAAAAGCAATTAATTTGAATTGTATAACACTATGGTCTTTATTACTTGCTTTATTAAACACATATTATAAAAAAGAATATTCAGCTAAATTAGTTACTAGGTTAAAAGAATACTATGAAAATAAGAGATTAAAACAGAGTCTTGAAACAACTAAAAATAATAAGGAGTAAAATATGTCAAATTTTGATTTTTTAAAGCAAACACAAATATTTAATAGTTTTGCAGATGCTGCAATAGAAGCGGAAAATGGAATAGGATTAAATCCAGTAACATGTAGTATGTTAAGTAGACGAGCATTAGAAATTGCTGTTAAATGGTTATATACAAATGATATGGCACTAAAAATGCCATATCAAGATAATCTATCTGCTTTAATTCATGAAATTTCATTTAGAAATATAATAGATGCAAAGCTATTTCCACAAATCAAATATATTACAAAGCTTGGAAATTTTGTTATACATAGCAGTAAGAAGATAAAAAGAGAAGAAGCAGTTATGGCTTTAAGATATTTATTTAACTTTATGCAATGGATAGCATATTGTTATGGACAAGACTATCAAGAACTAAAATTTGACGAAAGTATTTTACCACAAGAAGCTTCAAATATTTTAACTGTAAAAGAAAAAGAAAATTTGTATGAAGAATTAAGCAAAAGAGACAAGAAACTAGAAGAAACTATAAAGGAAAATACTGAATTAAGGAAACAGATTACTGAAAGAAGAGAAAGTAAAAAGAATAATTATAATTTTAAAGTTGATAATATATCAGAAGCTGAAACAAGAGAAAGATATATAGATTTAGAATTAAAACTTGCAGGATGGGATTTTGGTAAAAATATGATTGCTGAATATCCTGTAACTGGTATGCCAAACAATAAAGAAGAAGGAAGAGTAGACTATGTACTAATGGGAGAAAATAAACTTCCACTAGCTGTTGTAGAAGCAAAGAAAACAAGTGTTGATGCAAGAGTTGGTCAGCATCAGGCAAAATTATATGCGGATTGCATTGAGGCAGAGTCTAATCAAAGACCAGTTATATATTATACTAATGGATATGATATATATATGTGGGATGATACACAATATGCTCCAAGAAAAGTAAGTGGTTTCTATACACAAGATGAATTGCAGCTATTAATTCAAAGAAGAAAAAGCAAACAAAGTTTAGAGAATGCATATATAGATCCTCAAATAGCAGGAAGAAAATATCAATTAGAAGCAATTAAGAGTGTATGTGAAACATTTGAGGAAGGTCGTAGAAAAGCGCTTCTTGTTATGGCGACAGGTACAGGAAAAACAAGAACGGCAATATCAATAGTTAAAACATTAACAGAGCAAAATTGGGTAAAAAATGTATTATTTTTAGCAGATAGAACCGTATTGGTAAAACAAGCTAAAAATAGTTTTACAAAATTATTACCTAATATGTCTTGTTGTAATTTATTAAATTCTAAGGATAATCCAGAAGATTCAAGAGTTGTCTTCTCTACATATCAAACAATGATAAATGCAATTGATGATATGAAGTCAAAAAATGGAAATAAATTATTTACACCAGGACATTTTGATTTAATTATTGTTGATGAAGCACATAGAAGTATATATAATAAATATTTAGCAATATTTGAATATTTTGATGGATTAGTTGTGGGTTTAACTGCAACTCCTAGAAGTGATGTAGACAGAAATACATATAGATTTTTTGAAATAGAAAATAATTTTCCAACTTATGCATATGAGTATGAAAGAGCTGTAAAAGATGGCTATTTAGTTGATTATCATACAATAAGAACAAGTACTGGTTTTATGAATAGAGGAATAAAGTATGATGAACTAAATGAAGAAGAAAAAGAAAAATATGAAAATTTGTTTGAAGGAGATGAAGCACCAGACGAAATACATGCATCTGAAATAAATAGTTGGTTATTTAATAGAGATACTATAAAAAAACTTTTAGAACTATTAATGGAGAAAGGTATAAAAGTAGAAGGTGGAGATAAATTAGGAAAAACAATTATATTTGCAAAAAATCATAAACATGCTGTAAATATAGTTGAAACTTTTAATGAACTATATCCATCTAAGGGTGACTTTATAGAACTTATTGATAATCAAGTTAAATATAGTGATGATTTAATAGACAAGTTTTCAAGAAAAAATGATTTTCCACAAATTGCTGTATCAGTTGATATGTTGGATACTGGTGTTGATATTCCGGAAATAGTGAACTTAGTGTTTTTTAAACCAGTAAATTCAAAGATTAAGTTTTGGCAAATGATTGGTAGAGGTACAAGGCTTTGTAAAGATCTATTTGGAGTAGGAGAAGATAAAAAAGAATTTTATATATTTGATTATTGTAAAAATTTTGAATTCTTTTCTTTAAATGAAAAAGGCGTTGAAACTAGCTCGAAAATTTGTCTGACAGAAAAAATATTTAACTATAAGTTGGATTTAATAGTTGAATTGCAACATATGAGATATCAGACACAGAATGAATTTGTTGAGTATAGAAATGAGCTCATTAATGAATTTATAGAAGAGATTAACAAATTAAATAAAGAAAGTTTTATAGTAAAATCTAAATTATATTATGTAGAACATTTTGCTAAAAAAGATAACTGGAATTATTTATCTATTTTAGATACTACTAATATAAAAGAAAATATAACTCCTATACTTCTTGCATCAGAAGACAACGAAGATGCAAAAAGATTTGATAATTTGTTATACAATTTGCAGGTTAAGAAAATTAATAACCAATCAACTAGAAGAGTAGAAGAAAGTATTGTGACATTAGTTTCTGAATTAGAAAAATTAGGGACTGTACCAAAAGTATTTGAAAAAAGAGATTTAATTACAGAAGTGGCAGAATGCAATTACCTGTCAAGAGCTAAATTTTTTGAAATAGAAGATGTAAGAAAAGAATTGAGAGATTTAATACAATATATAGATCCATATTCAAGACCAGCTAAATATTCGGATTTTGAAGATATGCTAATGGAAGTTAATGAGGAATATGCTTATGTTAGTATAGGAAATGAACTTGATAGTTATAAAAAGAAATTAGAAAAATACTTTAATGAGAATATACAAAATAGTATTATTTGGAAAATTAGACATAATCAAATAATTACACAAGAAGAAAAGAGTAATTTGGAGAAAATTGTTTTTGAAGAATTAGGTACAGATAGAGATTTTGAAAATGCTTATGGACATAAGAATGTAGTGAAAGTAGTTAGAAATATAGTGGGATTAGATCCACATACTACAAGTGAGATATTCTCAAAATATATAGATAGTAATAAATTAAACATAAAACAAATTCAATTTGTAAAATTACTTATAGATTATGTTATAAAAAATGGAACAATTGAAATGATTACATTAACAGAAGACCCATTTAGAGCACTAGGAGAAGTAGGAGACTTATTTGAAGACAATTTGGATATATTTATGCAAATAAGAGAAGAAATCGAACAAATAAATGAGAATGTAGAAAAATTGGCATAAGATAAAACATATTAAAAAATGCAAAAGAAGATAAAGTGGAGAACGTTTATAGGTTAATATACTAAGGTAAAAAATATAAAAATGGGGGGAGAATAAATGGGGATAAAAATATGTATTATAATAATTTGTATATTAACTTTAATTATATTTAGAAAGTTAATTGGGAAGGTATTAGCTCTTATTAAAAATAGTTACAAAGTTATTCTAACAAAATTATATAATGTAATAAAAAAATTTGTTTTTAAAGTAATAGAAGTATTTTGGATAGCAATTTTAGGATTAGTAATGCTAATTCCACTTTTCTCATATTATTTTATGAGTAATGTATATAATATTTCATATATTGAGTATAAAGAATTATTAGAAATAATACTAAACAGTAATTATGTAATAGTAATAGGAATAATTATAGTTGTATATCTATTTAGAAAACAATTAAAGAAGAAAATTGGACAGATAAAAGAAGTTAATACTAATGGAGTTAAGTTTGGCACACAATTAGAAAAAAGTTTAGAAAAAAATAAAACAGAAGAAGAAAATTGTGATATAATATCAGAAGAGAGTGAAGAAATTTATGAAAAAAT
>JAZSPC010000030.1:0-40810 GCA_045537285.1 Clostridia bacterium | reverse complement strand
TTAACTTTTTCTTCTGTAATATATTCTATATTTAGTTGATCCATAATTAAGCATATTTTGCTTTCTTTTAGTTTATTTGATACCAAATATATATTTTCTTTATTTTTTAATCCTTTTTGCACTATTTTTTCAAGTTTCTTTAAAGAATATTTCTCTTTAATCGGAAGTACCCATATCCCTTTATCTTCCGCTTTTTTCTTTGTTATTATATTAAATATATTTTTATATCTAAAAATTAGCTTTTTAAACAATATATGAATTTTATTATGTTCTTTTTTTAATATATCGTTATATCCGCTTGTTTCTTTTAAATATATAACTTCCTTGTGCATAAATAAACCTCCAATACACTTAAATATATTGAAGGTTTTATTTTTTATTCTACTATTTTAATATGAACATCTTTTAATTGTTCTTCTGTAACAACACTTGGTGCTCTCATAAGCAAATCTCTTGCTTTTTTATTTTTAGGGAATGCTATAACTTCTCTAATATTTGTTGAATCTGCTATTAACATTACCATTCTATCTACACCAAAAGCTGCTCCCGCATGTGGTGGTGTTCCATATTGGAATGCATTGTATAAAGCTCCAAATCTATTTTTAACATCTTCTTCTGTATAACCAGCTATTTCAAATGCTTTTACCATTATTTCTGGATTATGGTTTCTTACTGCACCAGACATTGTTTCATATCCATTACACACTAAGTCAAATTGGTACGCAACTATATCTAGTGGATCCATTGTATTTAGTGCCTCTAAACCACCTTGTGGCATTGAGAATGGATTGTGGCAAAAATCTATTTTTTCTTCATCATTTAACTCATACATTGGAAAATCTACTACTAAACAGAACTTATATACATTCTTTTCAATTAAATCTAAGCGTTTTCCAAGTTCTATTCTAACTAAACCAGCTATTTTTTGAGCTTTACTAAATTCATCAGCTATAAAGAATAGGCTATCTCCTGCTTTTACTCCAAATTCATTTTCTAATGTAGCTTTTGCTTCTTCTGTTATAAATTTAGCAATCCCCCCTTGAACTGTTCCATCTTGTTCAAATTTAGTCCAAGCTAAACCTTTTGCTTCACATTCATTCACTGCAAATTCAGCCATATTATCAAAGAATTTTCTGCCTTGTTCAGCTCCATTTGGTACTACTATTACTTTTACCGTTTTATCTTTAAATGCATTAAATTCTGTATTCTCAAATACTTTTGTTACATCTTGAATTATTAATGGGTTTCTTAAGTCTGGTTTATCAATTCCGTATTTTTCCATAGCTTCTTTATATGGTATTCTTATAAATGGTCCTTCATCAACTTTCCAATCTGTAAACTTTTTATATATGTATGGTATTACATTTTCTACAACTTTAAATACATCTTCTTGTGTTGCAAAACTTAATTCAAAGTCTAATTGATAGAATTCTCCGGGTGCTCTATCTGCTCTTGGGTCTTCGTCTCTAAAACATGGTGCTATTTGGAAATATTTATCAAATCCCGATACCATTAATAACTGTTTAAATTGTTGAGGTGCTTGTGGTAAAGCATAAAACTCTCCTGGATGTAATCTACTTGGTACTAAGAAATCTCTTGCTCCTTCTGGTGAAGAATTGGCAAGTATTGGTGTTTGTATTTCTGAAAAACCTAATTCATCCATTTGGTCTCTTAATGATTTTAATATTTTTGAACGTAATAAAATACTATTATGTAATTTTTCGTTTCTTAAATCTAAAAATCTGTATTCTAATCTTAAATCTTCTCTTACTTCTTGATCTGTATTTATCTCAAAAGGCAATACATTTTTACATTTTCCTAATATATCTATTTGGCTAGCTTGTAATTCTATATAACCTGTTGGTATTTTACTATTTTTATTTATTCTTTCTAAAACAATACCTTCTACTGATATTACGCATTCAGTTACTAATTCTGTAACTTGTTTTTGTAATTCTTCATTTTCTGCTACTATTATTTGTGTAATTCCAAATTGGTCTCTTAAATCTATAAATGTCATTCCACCTAAATTTCTGATTTTTTGCACCCAACCTGCAACTTTAACTGTTTTTCCTACATCTTCAATTCTTAATTCTCCACAATTATGTGTTCTGTACTCGTTCATATATATTCTCCTTTCATTTGCATACAAAAATCCCTGTATGCATTATTAAATACATACAGGGACGAAATATCTATTCCGCGGTGCCACCCTATTTAAAAAATGTTACCATTTTTTCACTTTTCTATTTTATTTATTGCTCCAATGTGTCTGATAATCATGTTTATTTAAATGCTTTCAGCCTAGGCATTTTTCTCTAAGAAATAACCTTTGATTATTCTTCATCTTCATCGCAATTATTTTACTTATATATTTTATACATTTTTTTATAAAATGTCAAGATTTATATATTATTTATATATAAAATGAAGTAATCTAGTGAAAATCACTAGATTACTATGGAGTTATTAAGTATTATCTTCCGATATACTTGAAAGATCAATTCCCTCTTCTATAGCTTTCTCAAACACTTTTACCAGGAATGAAAGATCAATTTCATTTTCCAGTGCAGTTTCAAATATTTCTGAAAGCCGAACTGCATCCTTATCATTTGTCATAACATCCATTTCATATTCATAGTCAGTTGCATCAGGATGTTTTTTTCTTACACTTAACCGAAGGATTTCAACTTCTTCAAGTTCAATTTCTTTTTTGTTTTCTGCCATGTTGTAATTAACTCCTTTTCATTTTTTACTATCTACAGATAGTATAATTTATATGTCTATTGACATAATTATGATTATATCATATTAATTTACATAAATCAAGAAAAGAAGCCTTATATTTTAAGACTTCTTTGTTATCTCTATTTTTTATTCCATCCTTCTTTATTTGTTTGTCTTTCTCTGGCTATTGCAAGTGAATCTGCTGGAACATCATTTGTTATTGTAGAACCAGCTGCAACAAATGAATTATCTCCTAATGTTACAGGTGCTACTAAATTAACATTTGAACCTATGAAGCAGTGTTCCCCTATTATAGTTTTGCTCTTATTAAAGCCATCATAGTTACAAGTAATTGTACCACAACCAACATTTGTTTTTGCCCCAATTTCGCAATCTCCCATATATGATAAGTGTGGTATTTTAGCTCCTTCTCCAACTATTGCTTTTTTAAGTTCAACAAAACTTCCTACTTTAACTTTATCTGCTAATCTACAACCTTCTCTAACATAGGCGTTTGGACCTATTTCACAATCTTTTCCTATAACAACATCATTTTTAATTGTAGTATTAGGATGTATTACTGTATCTGTTCCAATTTCTACATCATCATATATATATGTGTTATCTATATCTTCTATTGTAACACCATTTCTCATATGTTCTTGATTAATACGTAATCTTAAAACTTTTGTTAATAATTCTAATTGTATCTTATCATTTACACCTAAAATTTCTGTATTATCTTCTACGATAAATGCACCAGTTTTTAAACCTTCTTCATTCATAATTTTTACAACATCAGTTAAATAGTATTCACTTTGAGCATTGTTTGGCTCTAATTTTTTTAGTGCTTTTAATAATTCTTGAATGTCAAAGCAATAAATACCAGCATTAATTTCCTGTATTTGTTTTTGGTCTTCTGTTGCATCTTTTTCTTCTACTATTGCTGTTATGTTTCCACCAATATCTCTTACTATTCTTCCATATCCTGTTGGATTGTTATATATAGCTGTAAGAACAGTAGCACATTCTTTATGTTTTATACTTTTTTGAATAAATTTTTTAATTGTTTCTGGTCTTAAAATTGGAACATCTCCATTTAATACAACAACTTTACCATGTTTATCTTTTAAATATTCCTCTGCTTGCATTACAGCATGCCCTGTTCCTAGCATTTCTTCTTGATATGCATATTTAACAGTATCTCCTAAAACAAGTTGTACTTGCTCCCTTTTATATCCTACTACTGTTACAACATCTTCTACACCTGATTTTCGAGCTACCTCTACTACTCTTTTTACTAATTCTTTACCATAAATTTTATGTACTAATTTTGATTTTTCTGATTTCATTCTTGTTCCTTTACCAGCTGCTAATACTATTGCCATAATATCTTGTTTCATATGTTTACCTCCTATTTTTAATAAACATCAATATATTATCATAAATTAAAATATATTGCAAATTATTAATATCATATTTAATTTTTCAAAATTTGGTGAATTTTTGTAATATTAATCTTTGAGGGTAATATAAATTAATAAAGTTTATTGTACAAACATTTTTAAGGAGGAATTTAAATGGATAATTTAAATTTATATCAAGATATACAGGCTCGTACAAATGGCGATATCTATATAGGTGTTGTTGGACCTGTAAGAACTGGTAAATCCACTTTTATTAAAAAGTTTATGGATTTAATGGTTATCCCAAATATAGATAATGAATACAAAAGACAAAGAGCACAAGACGAACTTCCTCAAAGTGCTGCTGGTAGGACAATAATGACTACTGAACCAAAATTTGTTCCAAATGAAGCTATTGATATAACTATTGGAGATAATTTAAAGTTAAAAACTCGTTTAGTAGATTGTGTTGGATATTTAGTAGATAATGCAATTGGCTATTTAGAAGATGACCTTCCAAGAATGGTAAGAACTCCTTGGTCAGAAGATGATATTCCTTTTGAAACAGCTGCTGAAATTGGAACTAGAAAAGTAATTCAAGAACATTCTACTATTGGCCTTTTAGTAACAACAGACGGAAGTATTACTGATATCCCAAGAGAAGATTATGTTGAAGCCGAAGAAAGAGTTGTAAGAGAATTAAAAGAATTAAACAAACCTTTTGCAATTGTTCTAAATTCAAGTGAACCTTATTCAGAATATACAAGAAGTTTAGCAGATGAATTAGAAACAAGATACGAAGCACCAGTTATTCCTGCTGATTGTTCTAACTTAGATATTGATGATATTAATCAAGTATTTAGTAGAGTTCTATATGAATTTCCTATTGAACAAATTAATATTAACTTTCCTAGATGGGTTGATACATTAGATAATACTCACTGGCTAAAAACCACTCTATATTCTAATATTATGAACACTTTTAAAGATGTTAATGAATTAAAACAAATTGATAACGCTTTGGAAGATTTAAAAATATCAGATATAATTGATACATGTTCAGCTGATGATATTAATCTTGGAAATGGTGTTGTTAATATTAACATTACTTTAAGAGAAGATTTATTCTATAAGGTATTAACAGAAGTTACAGGAGTTAATGTTGAAAATGAAGGTGATCTATTTGCAACAATGTCAAACCTAGCTAATACTAAAAAAGAATATGATAAAATTTCTTATGCTTTAAATGAAGTTAAACAAAAAGGTTATGGAATTGTTACTCCTGGAATCGAAGAATTAATTTTAGAAGAACCAGAAATGATAAAACAAGGCTCACGATTTGGAGTAAAATTAAAAGCAAAAGCTCCTTCTATACATATGATAAGAGCAGATATTGAAACAGAAGTTGCACCTATTGTGGGCTCCGAAAAACAATCAGAAGAATTAGTTAACTACCTACTTTCAGAATTTGAAAGTGACCCTATTAAAATTTGGGAATCAAATATATTTGGAAAAAACCTACATGAGCTTGTAAATGAAGGATTACAAAACAAATTATCAAAAATGCCAGAAGATGCTCAGTTAAAACTTCAAGAAACTCTTCAAAGAATTATAAATGAAGGTAGTGGCGGATTGATTTGTATAATATTATAAATTTTGAAAATATGTATTTTTTAATAAATACATATTTTTCTTTATTTTGAAAATACTATTAAAAAATCTTTTTATTGGAGTTTTTATGAACAAAATATTTAGTAATATAATCAATTCATTTAAATATAAACCTGAAAATAAATATATATTTGACCTGCCACCTTCTGATTCACCTTATGAGAATAATCAAATTAAACCATTAGAAAAAACAAAAGAAAACATTTTTCCTAGTAGTGAAGTTAATTTAGAATATATTAAAGTTAAATTTAATAGCTTAATTAATAGCGATATTAAGATAAGAGAATTTGATTTAACTGCAAGAAACAAAGTATATAAAGCTTTTATTCTATACATTGATGGTATGAGTGATACTAAACTTATTAATCGTTTTATATTAAATCCTTTAATGTTAAAAAGTAGAGCTAACACAAATACTGCACCAGAAGAAGTTGTAAGTAGTGCTGTTGCAAATAATATTACTGTAAAAAAAGTTAAAAAATTCGATCTAGTAGATTATATATATTCTTGCCTCATACCACATAATGACCTAAAAAAAATTAAAACATTCGAAGATGTAATATCTGCTGTAAATTCTGGAAACTGTGCTTTATTTATAGATACAATAGATACTTGCTTTGTGTGTGATGTTAAAGGTTATGAAAAAAGAAGTATTGATACTCCTAGAAATGAAATTGTAATTCGTGGTTCACAAGAGGCTTTTGTTGAAAATATTAGAACAAATACTACTATGCTTAGAAGATTGGTTAATAATGAAAACCTAATAATTGAAGACACTTACGTTGGTACAGTTAGTAAAACGAAAATTGCTGTTTGCTATCTAAAAGATGTAGCAAATGATGATTTAGTTGCAGAAGTAAAATACAGAATTAACAATTTAGATATAGATTACATTATAGCTTCTGGGCAATTAGAAGATTTATTAAAACAAAACTCACATTCTAGTATTCCAGAGTTACTAACAACTGAAAGACCTGATAGAGCTGCTAGCTGTGTATTAGATGGAAAAGTAGTTATTATGGTAAATGGTACTCCAATTTCACTTGTAGCCCCTTGTACTTTTTTTGATTTACTAGAATCAGTTGAAGACCAAAACATAAATTATCGTTTTGCAAATCTTATAAAGCTTGTAAGATTAATTGCTTGTCTTATTACTGTTCTTCTTCCTGGATTATATATAGCCATAACTAACTTCCATGAAGAACTAATTCCAACAGAATTACTTTTCTCAATAGTAAGTTCAAGACAAGCTGTTCCAATTACAATAGAGCTGGAAATTATATTAATGGAAATAGCTTTCGAATTAATACATGAGGCTGGAATTAGAGTTCCTTCCCCTATTAGTACAACAATGAGTATTGTTGGTGCATTAGTTTTAGGTGATGCAGCTGTTAATGCAAGTATCGTAAGCCCTATTTCAATTATTATAGTTGCAATATCTGGTTTAACTTCTTTTGCTATACCTAATTTCTCGCTCGAACTACATTTTAGACTTCTACGTTTTGCCTTTATATTCGCAGGTTGGTTATTTGGTTTCTTAGGGATTGCAATAGGAATATTCTTATACCTAGGATTACTTGCAAGTTATTCTTCTTTTGGTGTACCTTTCTTATCCCCTTATGTACCTTTATCTAATGTTGGTACAAGCGGATATTTCTTCTCTCCATATTGGAGACGAGAAAAACGTAGTGATTTCTTAAATACAAAGAGAACAAATAAACAAAATTCTATAAGTATGAAATGGAAAATTTAAATAAAAGGACTGATTAAATGGAAAGTAGTAATAAAATTGGTTTTGCGGAAGCATTAAGTATATTATTAATTGTTGTATTTGCTCATTTAATATTACTGCTTCCTAAAATAGTTATAGAGGATCAAGGTACTGGTAGCATTATAAATATTATATATGTTACACTTTTAGCCTTGTTTTCTGTATATATATTAAATTTATTATATAAAAAATTTAAAGGTATGGATATTTTAGATGTTTCTGGATTTTTGTTTGGTAACAAATTTAAATTTCTTGTTGGTTTAGTCTATATTATACATGCAATATTTATAGCTTCACTACTTTTAAGAAACACAGCAGAAAACTTAAAAACAACATATTTTCAAAACACTCCTACCCCATATATTGCATTTTTCATGTTAGTTGGTGTTGCTTTTCTTAATAGATTTAGTTTGAAGACAATTATTAAATGTAACTTGATAATTGTACCTTTAATTGCTGTGTCATTTGTAGTTTTGTTTGTATTAAGTGCTGAAAATTTCATACTAGAAAGAGTTTTCCCTATCTTAGGTTATGGAGCTGAAAACACATTTTTAAAAGGAAGCGCAAATATCTTTTGTTTTGGTAACATCTTCTTTTTACTATTATTAATGCCCTACTTAAAAGACGCAAATCAATTTAAAAAATTATCTTATGTATCAGTAATCTTATCAGGATTTTTTATATTTATAACTATACTTGGAATATTGCTTATCTTCCCACTTAATGTGGCATCGACCTCAAATATTCCTTTATATATGCAAACACGTACATTAACCTTTGGCAAATTACTACAAAGACTAGATGCACTATTTATACTAATTTGGGATTTAAACATCTTATCATATTTAAGTATAGTAGTTGGTTTTGCAGTTTCAATATTCAAAAAAATAGCTAACTTGCAAACAGCTAAAACTGTTTCATATACTTTTGTATTAATTTTAATGGGTACTAGTTTAATTTATAAAAATATAATTGAAACCAGATTATTAGATAGTAACTGGTATAAAAATTTAACACTAATATTAGTATTTGGACTAGGCTTTTCTATTCTTTTACTTGCAAATATTAAAAAGGTGGTAAAAAATAAAAAACGTATAAAAGGAGAAAAATAAATTGATCAAAAATGATATTATTAAGAAAATATTTATAATCTCTATCATATTCTTCCTACTTGCAGCATTTAATGAATACTCAAACAGTGCTCAAAATATAGATGATTTATCATATGCTGTTGCAATTGGTGTTGATGTTGGAAAAACTGCTAAATATAGAATAAGTCTACAACTTACTACAATGGAATCTAGTGCAACAGAATCTGCAATCTCTGACCCTAGTAGTGGTTCTTCTAGTGGAAGTGAATCATCTAGTAATCCAGTAGGTTCAACTGGATCCACTTCTTCAAACTTCATTATTCAAACCATGGAAACAGATTCTATTGATAGTGCATTAAATATCGCTAACTCATATATTAATAAAACAATAAACTTATCACACTGCAAAATACTTCTTGTATCACAAGAGATTGCAAAACAAGGTGTTGAACCACTTGTAAATTCTTTGATAAACAAAGTAGAAACAAGGCCAGATTGCAGTATTATTGTTTCTGAAATACCAGAAAACGAATTTGAAGAAGGTAAAAAACCTAAAATAGAAGAATTAATTTCAAAGTATTACGATGTAGCTGCTAATTTAGAAACAGGTCGTGGTTATTCTGAAACAATTAAATTAAATGAATTCTATTTAACTTTAAATGACACATTTTATCAACCTTATGCCTCTCTTGGAACAACATATAACACAACGAAAAATACAAATGACCAAAATGTATCTTCTGATTTAGATACTCAATCCAAAACATTAGTAACTAACTCTGAAAAACAATCTGTTGAAGTAATGGGACTTGCTGTTTTTAAAAAAGATAAATTAGTCGGTAACTTAACCGCAGACCAAACTTTATCACATCAATTAATTACCAATGAACTTGATTTTAGCACAATAAATATTACTAGTCCATTTAATCCTAATGAAACATTAGATATATATATTTCTACTTTTAAAAATCCTAAAATAAAGGTTGATATATCAAATGGTTCCCCATTTGTCCAAGTAAATTTATATGTTGCAGCAAGAATTGTTTCTTTTAATAGTTATGAAATAAACTTACTCACAGAAGATAAGTTAAATCTTATACAAAACACTGTAAAAGGACATATAGAAAAACAAATATATGATTATTTATATACAACATCTAGAAAATATGAATCTGATATTAGTGGTTTTGGTAGATATGCTGTTAAAAATTTTAGAACACTTAATGACTGGGAAAGCTATAACTGGTTAGAAAATTATCAAAATTCAACTTTTAAAGTAAATGTAGATATTTCTATAAAAACAGGAAATTTATTAACACAAGAATAAAGGAGTAAATTATGAACATAGCAATACTTTTAGTTACAATTTATATATTTTTAAATAACATTGGTTATGCAGTTTATGAGTTTCAAAACAAAAACAAACTTGCTGGTATTTGCACCATACTACTTAATGTTTTTATGATTATTTTTGTAAATTATGCTACTTTTAATTTTATATAAAAAAGAAAACCGCCCAACACAAATATGTTGGGCGGGGCAAAATCTTACTCAATACCAGAACAAGACACAAAGTGGTATTAAATAAATATTTTGCTTTTAAATAAAGCACCTGGCTTTATATTGTTTATTATACAACTTTTATGTTAATCTGTCAAGCTTTTTGTAATCATCAACATAACATTTTATAGTAGTATAATAATTAATTACCACGAATTAAAAAAGGAAATTTGTTATCGTTTTTTCGCACAATTTTTTTATTCTAATTTTAAAATATAAGAACCCACAAGAAATAACTTCTTGTGGGTTGCAACATTGAATTAACGATTTTTATAATTTAGATTTACTGCATCTCTTACCTTGCAAAGATATTCATAAGCCTTTTTGTCTCCCCAAGCATGAATACCTCTTTTTCCGTCTTCTTCCCATTTAGTGACATCTTCTTGGCAAAAGAGTTCTTTCATATTAAATGGCTTATAATTTTCCTGCCATTCAATAGATATAACTCTTTTTCTCCATCCCATAATAATGTCGCCATCAATGGTATGGAATAAAAACCACGGGATATTAGCGCAGCATTCCTGATCACAATATCCGTTTGGCAGCAATTCAAAATCATAATCAGTCTTTTCATAAACAATATTCATCATTCTACGAGTAAACTTATCTATCTCTGTAAGCTGTCTATATTCTTTCCAACAGCTATCATGATAGAAGGTTCCCTCTATATAATTGTATGAATTGTTTTTAACATCATCGATTGTGAATTTTTTACCACAACATGGACAAATTGAATCTTGCTCTGGAATATTTTCCATATACATTGTGAAACTCTTATTATTTTCACGAAATGTTTCGAAATCTTCCACAAGTCCAATTGAATAGAGTTTTTGGAATTTGCTTCTACTATCCTTCTCTATTCTCATTATTTGCCCAAACTGGTCAAGACGATATCTACCAAAAATAACAAATTCTTCAAGTCTTTGTCCTTTATGTGACTTTAAATATAATGCTCTGTTATTAAGCATTTCATTCAAGTCAGAAAGATTATATAAAGACTTTAAAATTCCTTGCATTGTGTTAAAGGAACTTTTAGGAACGTCAAAAACCTTTTCTTCATAGATAACCACTGCTTCCAAAGGAGTAAACTTTTCTTTTTTTCTGTTAAACACCTCTTCCTTATACCTAAAAAGATCTGACTGCTCTTCTGTAAAAATTGGGCTTCCAGCAGCATTAAATGCTTTTGGAATTAATTCTTTTCCTAGCAAAGTAACCTTTACCGTTTCAGGAATTGCAATCTTATCTAATCTGATAAGCCCATAAGATTCTTTTCCGTTTGTCCAAGCTTCCATCCGTTTTCTTTCAATGTTCATGATAAAACCTCCAATATTTTATTTTCAGAGGCAAATGCCTCCGAATTTTCGGACGGCATTAAAAAAATTACCATCTATGGTATTATATCACAATTTTACATAAAATTCAACACAAAAACAGAGGACTGAAGATCCTCTGCTTATCTATAATACTATATCTCTCTTTAATTTATTATCTTCAATTATTCCTAAACCAATAAATTGGTTATTGTTGTAAATTCTGTATATATTGTTTTCTTTATCTTTGCTTAATTTAACTCCATTTAAGAATAATTCTAATTCTTTATCATTAAGTTCGATTTGTTCTTTATTTTCAAAAAATTTTTCTATTGTTATAATATTTTCTCCTAATAATTCTGGATTGTTTTTTATATCTTCTATATTCACACTATCTTGTATATCAAACTCTCCAACTCTTGTTCTTCTTAATTCTTTCATATATCCTACTGTATTTAAGTTTTTTGCAATATTTTCACAAACAGTTCTAATATATGTACCTTTTGAACAAGATACTTCAAATACCACTTCTAATTCTTCGTTGTTAAATTCTATTAATTTAGTATCATATATTTCTATTGTTCTTGCTTTTACTTCTACCTCTTTACCTTGTCTTGCATATTCATAAAGTTTTTTTCCATTAACTTTAATAGCAGAATACATTGGCGGAACTTGCTCTTGTTTTCCAATTAATTTATTTAAAGCATTTTGTATGTCTTCTATTTCAAAATCAAGAACTTCTTTTTCTTCTAATACCATTCCTTCTCCATCTGCTGTATCTGTTTTTATCCCTAATTTTAATGTAGCTATATATGTTTTATCGTGATTAATTAAATATTTAGAAATGCCTGTTGCTTTTCCAATAAGAAGTGGTAGCACTCCTGTTGCATTAGGATCTAATGTTCCAGTATGTCCTACCTTTTCTTTACTTATTCTTTTAATAACTGCTACTACATCATGTGATGTATAGTCTTTTGGTTTATCTATTAATATAATTCCATCCATTATATTTGATTTCCTCTTAAAAAATCTTTTGCGTTCATTCTTTTAGCACCTTCTGCTTGTATTTCAATTACTTCTATTACAGCATCTTTTGCTTTTAAGAATAAACCTTGTTTTGTATCTGCAAGTATTACTTTTCCAAGTTCTATGTTTTCTGCGTTTAAGTTATACTTTGATTTAAATTCTTCAAATGATATAACTTGTACTTTCCATAGTTTTAGTTTTTTATCATTTATATATGTGAAAGCTCCCATTATTGGATTTAATCCTCTTACTAAGTTCTTAATTTCTCCTGCTGTTTTTTCTTCCCAATTAATTTCTGCCATTTCTTTATTTAGCATTGGTGCCATTTTGAAATCCTCACCTTGTTTTTCTCTTGGTGCTTTTCCTTCTTCTATTAGTTTTAGTGTGTCTACTAATAGCTTACCACCTAAGCTAGATAATCTTTCCCAAAGTTCTCCTGTTGTTTCATCTTCACCAATATAAACAGTTTCTTTTAAAATCATATCACCAGTATCCATACCAATATCCATATACATAGTTGTAATACCAGTTTTTTTATCTCCATTTAATACTGCCCATTGTATTGGTGCTGCTCCTCTATATTTAGGCAATAACGAACCATGTACATTAATACATCCTAATCTTGGTATATCTAATATTTCTTGTGGCAATATTTTTCCATAAGCTACAACACATATAACATCTGGATTTAGTGTTTTCATTTCTTCTATAAATTCAGTATTATTCCTAACCTTTAATGGTTGATATACTGGTATATTTTTTTCTATTGCAAACTCTTTTACAGGAGATGGAATCATTTTCATTCCTCTTCCCTTTGGTTTGTCAGGATTTGTTACAACTCCTATAACATTATATCCAGCATCATATACCGCTTCTAATGACTCTTTTGCAAAGTCTGGTGTACCCATAAATAAAATATTTAACATATATTTATCTCCTTTATTTTTCAGGTTCTACATATTGAAGTGTTCCTTCTTCCATTACATCTACAAAAGTTATTCCATTTAAATGGTCTATTTCGTGGCATAAAGCTTGTGCTAATAACTCTACTGCTTCTATTCTTACTTTTTCACCTTTTTCATTTAAACCTTCTACAACAACTTTTTCTGGTCTTCTTACTTTCGCAAATTTATTTGGATAACTTAAACATCCTTCATCTACTTCTCTTTCGCCTTTTGTTTTAATTATTTTAGGATTTATTAATTTAACAATAGGTGTTTTTTCATCATAAATATCTATTACTATTATTTGTTTTAGAATTCCTACTTGTACAGCAGCGAGTCCTACTCCATCATATTTATGCATAGTTTCAACCATGTCGTCTATAAGTTCTCTTACTTTATCATCGATTACTTCTACTTCTCTTGATTTCTTTTTTAGTATTTCGTCTCCCTCTTGTCTTATATTTCTTATTGCCATTTAAATTGCCCCCTTAATTTAAATTTGTAGGATTTGTATCTACAATAATTCTTGTTGTTTTTGAATTAACATTGCTTATTGCAAAATTAATAATGTCTATTATTCTGCCAGTTAATTTTCCTTTTAATATAATTCTCCACCTATATCTGTTTTTAATTTTATCTATTGGACAAGGCAGTGGTTTATATATCATTGTATCTAAATTTTCTTTTTTTAGATATTCATTAATAACCTTATATAATTTTTCTGATACATTTTTAATTTTGTTTTCATCTGTATCAGTTAAACCAATACTTATTATATCGCAAAATGGCGGATATTTCAACTGTTTTCTAAGTTCTATCTCTGTTTCATAGAATATATCATAATCTTGTTTTTTGCTACATTCTATTGCAAAGTTTTCTGGATTATATGTTTGAACTATAACTTTTCCTTTTTCATTTTCTCTTCCAGCTCTACCTGCTACTTGTGTTATTGTTTGGAAAGTTCTTTCATTTGACCTATAATCTTCTAAATATAGACTACTATCTGCTGCAATTACTCCTACTAATGTAACATTTGGAAAATGGTGCCCCTTTACCACCATTTGTGTTCCAATTAATATATCTATATTTTCGTTTTTGAACTTATTTAATATTTCTTCATGTGAATTCTTTTTACTTACTGTATCTACATCCATTCTTATTGTTGAAGCCTCAGGAAATATTTTATTTATTTCTTCTTCTACCTTTTGTGTTCCTGTTCCAAAATATCTAATATTGTTGCTTTTACACTCTGGACATTCTGAAACATTTCTTTGTTCATGGCCACAGTAATGGCATTTTAATTTATTATCTTTTGAATGGTATGTCATTGTTATATTACAATTCTTACATTTAACAGTATACCCACATTCTCTACACATTACAAATGTAGAATATCCTCTTCTATTTAAGAATAATATTGTTTGTTTTTTATTTTTTAAGTTGTTTTCTATTTCTTCATATAGTTTAGTACTTAATATACTTCTATTTCCATTTGCAAGTTCTTGTCTTAAATTTATTATTTCTACATCTGGAAGACTTGCTTCATTTGCTCTTTTTGTTAATTGTAATAATTCTATTTGTCCATTTTCTGCTTTGTAAAAAGTATTTACATCTGGTGTTGCAGTACCTAATACTAATGGTATATTGTTTTTTCTTGCCATAAATCCGGCCAATTCTTTTGCATTATATCTTGGATTTGTTTCTGATTTATATGAACTATCATGTTCTTCGTCGATTATAATTAATCCTAAATTTTCTACTGGTGCAAATATTGCAGAACGCGCTCCAATTACAATTTTACATTCACCCGACTTTATTTTATTCCATTGGTCATATCTTTCACCAATAGATAATTTACTATGTAATACAGCTATTTTATCTTGGCCAAATCTTGCAATAAATCTATCTACCATTTGTGGTGTTAAAGATATTTCAGGTACTAATACTATTGCTGTTTTTTCTTTCTTTAATACTTCTCCAATAAGTTGCAAATATATTTCTGTTTTACCAGAACCTGTTACACCATAAAGTAATGCTTCTTTGTATTCATTGTTTCTAACCGCCTCATTTATATTATCAAAAGCTACTTGTTGTTCTACTGTTAATTTTAAATTAGTTGTTGGCTTAATATCTTTATTTTCAAACGGATTTCTTTCTACTTTTTGCTCTATAATTTCAATATATTCTTTTTTTTCTAATGCTTTAAGTACTGCACTTGTTGTATCTGTTAGCATCTCTAAATCTACTGTTTGTATACCTTCATTTTGAATCAAAAAGTTTAATACTCTTTTTTGTTTATCTGATTTTATAACTCCATTTTCTATATCTTCTTCTATATCAATTATATCTTTTTTTAGATATACAAAATTTAATGTTTTATCTTTTATTCTATTCTCAAAAACTTTTGTAGAAGTTCCTGGTGGCAGCATTAATTTTATACAATCTGATATATTACAAAAATATCTTCTTGCCATTAATTTTGCAAGCTCAATATTGTTTTCTGTTAGCTTTATTCCATCTTGAATTCTTGCTATATCTTTTACTTTAAATTCAGATGCTTCTTTAAAACCAATAATAAATCCTTCTTCTAAACTTTTTTTGTTTCCAAATGGTACTAATACTCTATCTCCAACACAAATAGTACCTTCCATTTGGCTAGGTACGTTATAATCAAATATTCTATTTAAATTCTTTACAGTACTATTGATTATAACTTGTGCTATCATAAATTCTCCCCATTTAATTTTTCTTAGATAAGTATATCAAAATATTTGAAAAAAGTAAAACTTTTTTATATTGTCTTATTGCGAATGTGTTTTGTTTGTGATATATTGTCAAAGAGGTGATTTTATGAAGGATATTAAAAAATATTCTAGAAAGAAATATAGTATAAAGTTTAGTATTTGGGAGCTTAATGCTCTCTCTGCTGCAAGAGCTTTTAACATACCACACGAAGATTGTTTACCTTTTGATATTAACAGATTTTTCTATGAATTTGAAAAAGAACACGGCATCTTAAACGTTGTAGCAGAAGATTCTGAAAATTATTCGTATTCCTAACTACCATATAACTTTTACTAATAATGCAAATTTAAAAATAGCATACTTCTTTGCTTATAGTCTTAATATTTCTTATTCCTATTATTTAAAAACAAAATCTAAATTTTTTACTCAATTTTCATATATATCATATAACCCATACCTGTACCCTAAATATTATTCAGACCAAATTGAATTTGCACATTGTAGAAAGTGTCCTTTCTTTAAATACATTATTTTATATAGAATATATGAAAAAGATGTAGAGATATTAGATATACGACATTCTAAAACTAATTATTAAAATTTATATATGGAGGTGATTTTATGAGAGATATAAAAACATATTCTAGAAAAAGGTATAGTGTAACAATTAACACTTTGTACCTTAACCCTATTTCTGTTGCAAGAGCATATAATTTGCCAGATGATGAATTTGAAATATTCGATATTGACAAATTTTTCTATGAATTTGAAAAAGAACACGGGATATTAAATATTGTTGCAGAAGATTCTGAGGATTATTCGTATTCCTAACTATTATGTAATTTTATCTAAAAAAGCGAAATTAGAATTAAAGAACTTTTTTGCATATAGTCGTAATATTTCTATTTCATATTATTTAAAAACAAAAGAAAAATTTTACACTCACTTTTCATATATTTCCTACAATCCATATATGTATCCTAAATACATTTCTAATTCTAAAAAATATATGGATTGTAGAAAATCTTTTTACTTCAAATATATTGTTATATACAGAATAATAAATAATCACGTTAGAATCTTAGATATTTTCCATTCAAAGAATAATTACAAATAGTTGTGTAAACAAAAGGAAAAGCACAACCAATTGGTTGTGCTTTATTGTTAAGCATTTATTAAAACTGCGAAAGCATACTTTGAAGATACATCATTAAAGTATCTGAAATCTTTTTCTACAAAGTATCTCTTTAACAATCCAGATGTTTTAATTGCGTCCTCTCTATTATCAAACGTCTCACAGAGAATATTAATAATTTGGCCAGAATGCTTTACACTTATCTGAATTGTTTTTGAATCCCCTGTCTCGTGAAGATAAAATGATACCTTAACTTCACCATTGAGTTGTTCGAGTGAAAGTGAATTAAGATATTTAAGTATTGCTTTTAAAATATCTTCTACTCTTTCTTGCAAGTCAACTCTGTTCATCTTGTTTTCTTTTATCTTACTTAACTCTTCCCGAAAATTCAACATTATGAATTTCCTCCTTTGTATTATTTAGCATAAGCTATGTTTTATAGTATATCATAATTTACGTAAACTTGCAATATTAACCTTAATACTCATAAGGTAATCTTGGCTGTGGTCCAAATGGTGGACGTGGTCCTGGGCCTGGTCCAAAAGGTGGCCTAAATGGCGGTCTAAACGGTGGACGTGGTCTTCCTGGATTTCCAAGTAATTCTCTTAAAACTAATATTCTTATTAAATCTCTTAAAAGCGGATTTTTTTGTCTTGTTTCTTGCCTACTTACACTTGATGAACTGCTGCTACTTGAAGAAGAACTAGAACCTGTTCTACTACCGCTAGTTAAATCACTTTTTGAACTTTTGCTTGATTGGGGACTTACGCTTATAGAGCTTCCTCTTGTTTCTTGCATACATTCCATATTCTCTACATTCATATATATTTCATTTACCATTCTGCTAACTAAATCTTCTGATATATTCTCATCAACAGCCATACAGGCCTTACACACCATTGGATATATGATTCTATATATTTCTGGATACATATCATCTACTACTTGATTACATGAAAAATTATTTTCGCTTTCATACATTTCAGTCATATTATTCATATTCATCTGATTTATGTTCATTTGATTCATACCTGTTTGGTTCATATTCATCATAGGCATGTTATACCCTAATGAGTTTCTCATATATTCCTCATATTGGTTATTATACATAATAAAAAACCTCCTAATATATTATTCATATTAATATATTGAAGGTTTTTATTTTTTGTTACAAATTATTTACTAAATCTTTAAATTTATTTCCTCTATCTGCAAAATCTTTAAACATATCAAAACTTGCACTTGCTGGTGAAAGTAACACTATGTCTCCTGATTTTGTTACTCTTTCAGCAGTGGCTACTGCATCTTCTAATGTTTCACACATACATATATTTATATTTTTCTTTTGCTTTTCACTTTCTTCTTTTACTGCATCAAAGATTTTTCCTGCTGTTTGACCAATTAAAACTAAATTATCTACATTTTCCAATATTGGTGCTGCAAGTGGTGTATAATCTAAATTCTTATCATAACCACCTGCTATTAATGTTATTCTTTCATCAAATGAATTTAAACCTGCTATTGTTCTTGTTGGGCTTGAACCAATTGAATCATTATACCATTTTACTCCATTTAATTCTCTTACTAATTCTAGTCTATGTTCTACGCCTTTGAATTCTTTAATAACTTTTGCTGCTTGTTCCGGTTCTACTAAACTAGATGTTGCCGCTATTGCTGCACAAGCATTTTCGTAATTATGTTTTCCTCTTAAAATCACATCATTTGTATTTAAAATATGTCTTCTTAATTTATCTTGGCATATTTTAATTACATCATTATCTAGTATTACACCATCTTCTAATTTTTCTTTGCTACTAAATAGTATTACTTTTCCTTCTGCTTCTACTTTGCATGCTTTTGTAATTTCATTATCATTATTTAATACTACAATTCCATTTTTATCTTGATATTTAAATATGTTCTTTTTAGCATCTATGTATTCTTCATAAGAACTATGTACATTTAAATGGTTTGGTGTGATGTTTGTTATAACTGATATATTGGGGCTTACTTCCATTCCCATTAATTGAAAACTACTTAATTCTAATACAACAATATCTTCTGGTCTCATTTCATTTAGTTTTGTAAATAGCGGAATTCCAATATTTCCACCTAAGTAGCAGTTGTATCCATTATTTGTTAGTATTTCATAAACTAATGTAGTAGTTGTTGTTTTTCCATCACTACCAGTTATACCAATAACTTTTCCTGGAAATATTTTTATAACCATTTCAATTTCAGTAGTAACAATTGCTCCTCTATCAGCTTCTCTTTTTAATTCTTCTCTTGTTGGCATACAACTTGGAGCTCTAAATATTATATTAAATCCATTTAATTTACTTAATGAATCTTTCCCATAAGAAAAATCAAAATGATAATCTGTTACTTTATCTAATACTTCTTTTGGTATTTTATCTATTTCTCTATCATCAAATACAGTTACATTTGCTTTTAGGTTATGCATATATTCCAAAAGTGGAATATTGCTTACTCCTAATCCAATTATTGCAACTCTACTCTTTTGTAGAAAACTATTTAATTCAATTAATTTTTCGTTAATATATTCCATTTTCCCCTCCATAATTATACTTTTGATTCTATTTTAACATATTCCAAAACTTTATCAGTTGATTCTTCTACCGTTTTACATTCTGTAACATCTATTTTTATTGTGTTTGGGTATATTTTATAGAAGCCTGCTAATTTTTGTAGAAAATCCCTTGTTTTTATGTTTTTCTTAACTGCTTTTATCTCTTCTTTTTCTTTATATTGTATGCATTTTCTTTTTACACGTTCCTCTAAACTTGCTGTTATGAATAAATGATAATCTAAATCAGGATAAATTTGCATTAAAGCTCTACCAGATACAATTACGTTATTTTTTTTTCTTAAATCATCTATTAAACCTCTTGCATATTCAAAAAGCTTTGTATTATCTGCTATTCCACCAATTAAAGATACTGCAAGTGATGATGCTTTTGATTGTAGTTCTTCTTCATCTGCTAGTTTACCATTTATATAGAATACTGATTCTCTGTTTTCTATTTTTAGCTCTACTTTGTTTTCATCCATACACTTTTTTATATCTATATTTTTCATTAATTTCTTTAATTTTAAAATATTAGGTTCTTTTTGCATTAAAGCATACACAATGGCTCTATAATAGTTCCCACCATTTAGTAATACGAAACTTTCATCTTTTTTTAATATTTCTCTGCATATACTTGTTTTTCCAGAACCTACTAGTCCTTCAATTCCAATTACTATATTTTTCTTATCTTCCATATTTCTCCCTCATTTTGTTCACAAAGATATTATATAACTATTACAAAGAAAAATCTAGCATTTCAACTAGATTTCTTGATGTAATATATGAAAATTCTTAATTTTGTGATAAAATATATATAGTGAGGTTTTTAAATATGTTAAAAAAAGTAGAATTATTATCTCCTGTTGGAGATTTTGAATGTTTAAAAGCAGCTGTTCAAAATGGTGCAGATGCAGTATATTTAGGCGCTGCTGATTTTAATGCCAGATACAGTGCAAAAAACTTTAATATAGAAGAATTAGAACAAGCAATAAATTATTCTCATTTAAGAAATGTAAAAGTATTTCTTACTCTAAATACTTTAATTAAAAATGAAGAATTTGAATCAGCTCTTGAACTTGCAAATAAAGCATATGAGATTGGAATAGATGGAATTATTGTTCAAGATTTAGGTCTTGCAAACTTTCTAATTAAAAACATTCCTAATTTACCTATACATGCAAGTACTCAAATGACTTGTCATAATTTATCAGGTGCAAAGGAATTGGAAAAAACAGGTTTTAAAAGAATTGTTTTAGCAAGAGAACTTTCTTTAAGTGAAATTGAACATATTACTTCAAATACTTCTTGTGAAATTGAAGTATTTACTCATGGTGCTCTTTGTATTTCATATTCAGGACAATGCCTATACTCAAGCTTAATCGGAGGACGCTCTGGTAACCGTGGCAAATGTGCACAAGGTTGTAGGCTTCCATATGCTTTAATGGAAAATGATTATGAAATTGATAAGGGATATTTGTTAAGTCCAAGAGATTTATGTTCATTAGAATTCCTTCCAGAATTAATAAATACTGGTATAGCTTCATTAAAGATTGAAGGAAGAATGAAAACTCCTGAATATGTTGCAACAGTTACAAAGATTTACAGGAAATACATAGATAAGATATATAACCAAGAACCATATATTATAGAAGAACAAGATAAAAAAGATTTGCTACAAGTTTTCAATAGAGGTGGCTTCTCTACTGGTCATTTATCAAATGAACCTAATAAAGAATTAATCTTTAAAGATAAACCAAATAATATGGGAATATATATCGGAAATGTATATAATTATAACTCTAATAAAGGTCATATTAAATTAACCCTTCAAGAAGAACTTAGTATTGGTGATACAATTAGCTTTGAACGTGAAGATTCAAGATATACAATTTCTGAACTTATGGAAGTTGAAAGTGATAAAAATTTAAGCTTCGCTAAACTTGGTGAAAAAGTTACTATCGGTAGAATGAAAGGAAATATTAAACCTGGTGATAAGATATATAAACTTTCTAGTAAAGAATTATTAAATAGAGTAAAAGAAAAGTTATCACAAGAAAATATAAAGTATCCTATAAATGCTATCTTAGATGTTCACTTAGATGAGCCTATCAAATTACAAATATTTGATGATAATAAAAATAAAGTTGAAGTTGTATCAGAAGATAAAACCGAAATTGCAATTAATGCACCAATAACAAAAGACAGATTAGAAAAACAATTAAATAAACTTACTGATACCCCATTCTATTTTAATAACATAAAAATCAATTTAGATAATAATGTATTTGTACCACATATTAGTAGTATAAATGAATTAAGAAGAAATGCAATTAATGAGTATAGTAAATTGTTAACTGATAAATATAAAAGAAATAAATTAGAAGATTTAACTTTTGAATATGATAATAATCAAAATGATGAGGCAGAAATCGAACACAAAATCTGCTTGCTATTAAACATACTAAACACAGATTTTGATTACTCAAAATTAGAAAATATAGATAAACTATATATTCCTTTAAAATATTTTCACTTAAAAGATTATTCTAATGTTATAGAACTACTTTCTAACAACTTTAATACATATATTTATCTGCCTAGTATATTAAAACCCAACTTTAAAAACCTATTTAAAGACACAATAGAAAAATCTTTAAATAAATATACAATAAAAGGTTTTGTTATTTCTAATATTGGGTATTTAGATTTATTAGAAGAATATAGAAAAGATTATGAATTCATTGGAAACTATAACTTAAATGTATTTAATAATGAAACCATCAATAACTTACAATTAAATACAATAACCATATCACCTGAATTAAATAAGGATGAAATAACTTCAATTTCAATAAATTCTAAACTTCCAACAGAATTTATAGTATACGGAAATTTACCACTTATGACATCTAGCTACTGCCTACTTGGTAAAGCTAATAGATGTTACCCAGAATGTGGTCAAAAATGTAGCTTAGCAAATAAATACTACTTAAAAGATAGAATGAACTTTTTATTTAGAGTTTTACCAGATAACATTCAAACTGTTACTACAATTTACAATAGTAAAATAAGTTCTATCGATACAAATGAAATAAATAGCATAACAAATTTTAGAATTGATATTTTGGATGAAAATGTTGAAGAAATAAATCAAATAATAAATACTGTTAAAGAAGGTAATCGTTTAGAAGGTAAAGAATATACAAATGGAAATTTAAATAGAACTGTGTAAAAATACACAGTTCTATTGTTTTATATTATATATTCATAATCGCAACTGCTATTGCAAAATAAATTAAAATTGAACAAGTATCAACTATTGTTGTAATTAATGGTGATGCCATAATTGCTGGGTCTAATTTTAATTTCTTAGCAAGCATTGGAAGGGCACAACCTAATGTTTTTGCTAAGGCTACCGTTCCAATTAAAGTTAGTCCTAAAACAATTGCAAGTTTTATATCTTGATATTGAATTATTACTCTTATTCCGTTAAATATTGCTAAGATTATACCAACTAAAAGTGCTACTCTAATTTCTTTCCATATAGCTTTTGCGAAATCTTTTAAGCCAATTTCATCCATTGCCATACCACGAATTATTAATGTAGAACTTTGTGAACCACAGTTTCCACCTGTTCCCATTATCATTGGAATAAACGAAACAAGAAGTGGAACTGCTGCAAAAGCTTCTTCATAATGTGTTAAAATTGCTCCTGTAATAGTTGCTGAAAGCATTAATATTAATAGCCATATTATTCTATTTTTAGCATGCGAAAATACAGAGGTTTTAAAATAAGTGTCTTCTGTCGGAGTCATAGCTGCCATCAATTCAAAGTCTTCTGTTGTTTCTTCTTGTAATACGTCAATAGCATCATCTACTGTAATTATGCCTACTAATCTATTTTCTTTGTCTACAACAGGAAGTGCCATAATATCATATTTATCAAATATTCTGGTTACTTCTTCTTTGTCTTCTAATGTATTTACTGTTATTACATTTGTATCCATTATATCTTTTATTAGCACATCTCTTTCTGCTAATAGTAAATCTTTTACAGTAACAATACCTATAATTTCTCTTTTTATATCTAATACATAACAAGTATAAATTGTTTCTTTATCTAAACCAATTTTCTTAATTTTATCAAATGCTTTTTCTACTGTCATATTTACTTTTAAATCTATAAACTCTGTTGTCATTATGCTTCCAGCAGAATCTGATGGATATTTTAAAAGTTCATTAATTGTATTTCTATCTTCTTTGTTAACTGATTTTAAAATACGTTTAACAACATTAGATGGCATTTCTTCAATTAAGTCTACTGTATCATCCATAAACAATTCATCTAATACAGATTTTAATTCTTTATCTGTTAAACAATTTATTAATTTTTCTTGTAAATCTGGTTCCATATATGAAAAAACATCTGCTGCTTCATCTTTTGGAAGTACTCTAAATAATCTAACCATTTCTTCTGCTGACAATTCTTCAAAAATCATTGGTATATCTTGATTATTTATTTCTTCCATATATTTATTTAAATTAGAGTATCTCTTATTTTTTAATAATTCTATTACTTCATCTTTTACTTGTTCTAATTCTTCATTCATTGGTATATTCCCCTTTCTTTACTTTGGTTTAAAAGTTTGGTACATACTCTTCTTCGTGCTCTCCTAATTCTTGCATATATCCATTTTCAATATCTAAATTATACACAAAATTTTCTATCTCTTCATATTCCTCTTTTGTTAATTTTCTATTTAAATATTCGATTTCTTTTGCTTTATGGCACGGGAAATATTGTGCCATAATACTTACATACACTCTTTTATCTATATTTTCTTTAATCCATTTTAAAACTTGTTTTGAGTTATCTATATTATTAGGTAACACTAAATGCCTTATAATCATTCCCTTTTGAATCATTCCGTTTTCATCAAACTGCGGTGCTCCTACTTGTCTATACATTTCTTTTATTGCTTCTGTTGCATGTTTAAAATACTCTATTACTCCTGAATATTCAAAAGCAATGTCGTTATAATAGTATTTTAAGTCTGGCAAATATACATCTATATATCCCTCTAATCTCTTTAAAGTTTCTATACTTTCATAACCATTAGAATTATATACAACAGGCAAATTTAATCCTTTATCTTTTGCAATTTTTATTGCTTCTATTATTTGATAAGCATAAATTGTTGGTGTTACTAAATTTATATTATTTGCACCTTGTTTTTGTAACTCTAAAAATGTATCTGCCAATTCTTCTATTGTAATTTCTTTGCCTTTTCCTTCTTCACTTATTTTATAGTTTTGACAGAATTTACATTTCATATTACAGTTTGAGAAAAAAACTGTTCCAGAACCTTTCTCTCCACTAATACAAGGCTCTTCAAAGTAATGCAAAGAAGCTAATGCAATTTTTACTTTATCATTAGCTCTACATAGACCTGTTTTGCCTTCTATTCGATTTACTTTACAATTATTGGGACAAATTTTACATTCTATTAATTCTTCAAACATTGCTATATTTCCTAATTATTTAAAATTTATTTTAGTATATCATATTTGAATAAAAATTACATACTTTGTCAAAAATTTATTTAAATAATTTTTATACAAAATGCATACGCCCCTTTTATTTCAAACTCTTGCATTGTTTTAAGTTTTGTGGTATATTATTTACATATTGTTTTTAAATAACTATTCTTTTTACATAGGAAGGAAGATAATTATGGAAAATATAAAAGAGTTATATTCAAACATAGATAAGTTTGAGGCACAAGAAGTATCTGTACAAGGTTGGGTTAAAACTGTTAGAGATTCTAAAACTTTTGGTTTTATAGAATTAAATGACGGAAGCTTCTTTAAAAATATACAAATAGTTTTTGAAGATACATTAGAAAACTTTGAAGATGTATGTAAATTAACTTTAAGTTCAACTATTGCTGTTACTGGTAAATTTGTAAAAACAGAAGGTGCTAAACAACCTTTTGAAATTAAAGCTACAAAAATAGATATACAATATACAGCAGATGCAGACTACCCACTTCAAAAGAAAAGACATTCTTTTGAATATTTAAGAACTATTTCTCATTTAAGACCAAGAACAAATACTTTTAATGCAATATTTAGAATTAGAAGTGTTGCTGCATTTGCAATACATGAATATTTCCAAAAAAATGGTTATGTATATTTAAATAGCCCTATTATCACTTGTGCAGACTGTGAAGGTTCAGCTGAAATGTTTAAATTAACAACATTAGATTTAGATAATCCATTACCACAAGTAGATGGTAAAACTGACTTTTCACAAGATATATTTGGTAAAAAAGCATTCATTACAGGTTCTGGACAATTACATGGAGAAACATTTGCGCAAGCATTTGGGAAAATATATACATTTGGACCTACTCTAAGATCAGAAAACTCAAACACTAAAACACACGCAAATGAATTCTGGATGATGGAACCTGAAATATGTTTCTGTGATTTAGAACAATTAATGAATATTGAAGAAGATTTCTTAAAATATGTTGTACAAGCTGTTTTAGAAAGATGCCCAGAAGAAATAGAATTCTGTGATAAATTTATAGAAAATGGATTAATAGAAAAATTACAAAAAGTTATCTCTGCTCCATTTACAAGAATTGACCATAAAGAAGCTATTGATATTTTAAAGAAAGCTGATAAACAATGGGAATTCGAACCTGAATATGGTGAAGATTTAGCAAAAGAACACGAAAAATACATTACAGAATATTTTAAAGGTCCTGTATTTGTTAAAAACTGGCCAAAAGATATTAAATCATATTATATGAAATTAAATCCAGATGGAAAAACAGTTGCTGCTGTTGACTTAGAAGTTCCAGGAGCTGGTGAAATTATGGGTGGTTCTCAAAGAGAAGAAGACTATGAAAAATTAGTTTCTCGTATGAAAGAAATGGGAATTGAAACAGACCCATTATACTGGTATTTAGATTTACGTAGATATGGTTCAGTAGTACATTCTGGATTTGGTTTAGGTTTTGAAAGATTACTTATGTACATTACAGGTATGGAAAACATTCGTGATGTTATTCCATTCCCAAGAACACCAAATAATTGTGAATTTTAATATATAAAAAACACTACATTAAATGTAGTGTTTTTCTTTATATTTTTTTCTTATTGATTTGTATAATTATCAAAATATCCTTGAATATATACAACAGGTGTTCCTTTATCTCCACTTCCAGATGTTAGGTCACATAATGAACCTATAAGGTCTGTTAATCTTCTTGGAGTTGTTCCTTGTGATTCCATTGCACCAACAAGATTTTCTTTTTTATTTTTTATATGTTCTTTTATTGCGTTTCTTAGTTCTTCACCTTCTAAATGAGCAAAGTTATTATCTGCTAAATATTTTAATTTTACTTCATTTGGCGTTCCCTCTAAACCTTTTGTATATCCTGGTGATACAACTGGATCTGCAAGCTCCCAAATCTTTCCTACTGGATCTTTGAATGCTCCATCACCATATACCATTACTTCAACATTTTTTCCTGTTCTTTTAAACATTTCTGCTTGAAGTTCTAAAACAAATTCTTCACAATTTCTAGGGAAAAGTTTTACTTTCTCCTCTGTTGCTTTGTTTGAACCTAAAAGTCCATACTCTTCATTGCATCCACTGCCATTTATTGGGTTTGTTAATATATCATCTAATCCTAATATTGTATTTCCACCATTTTCTTTAAGACTTTTCTTGGTTGTTTGTCTTGTATGGATATCACAAACAAGTACATCCTTTGTATAATTTAAGATTGTACGAGGATTGTTTGAGAATATTATTTCTACCTCTGCTCCCGCTTCTTTTATAAGTTCTCCATAATACTCAACATAGTCTACACCTGTAAATGGATGTTTAACATATCCAAATAATTCTCTATATTTTTCTTCTGTTAAAACATCTGTATATGGATTAATACCTTTTTCATTAATCATATCTACTGAAACAAGATGATTTCCGACTTCATCTGATGGATAACTAAGCATTAATACTATTTTCTTTGTACCTTTTGCAATAGCTTTTAAACATATAGAAAAACGATTTCTACTTAATATTGGAAATATAACTCCAAGAGTATCTCCTTTAAATTTATTTCTTATATCTGTCGCAATATCATCTACCGTTACATAATTATCTTGTGCTCTTGCTACAATAGATTCTGTTACTGAAATAATATCTCTATCTCTTATTTCAAATCCTTCATCCTTTGCTGCTTCTATAACTGAATCTGCAACCATCTCAACTAGATTATCCCCACTACGAATAATTGGTGTACGAATTCCTCTTGAAATTGTACCTACCATTTTTCCCATAAAAAACACCTAACCTTTCAAAGTTAATTTTATCACGCAGTCATTATATTATTAATAAGGTTAGATGTCAATTTAATATTTAAAGTTTTTTAGTTTATATAAAGTAAAAGGAGGCATATATGCCTCCTTTGGTGAATTTTTAATTATTCTCATTCAATCTTGAAAATTCAGCACGAACTTGTTTAGATACTTCGTTAAGCAAACGATACTGGGTCGAATGGCAACAAGGGCACACATAATAATATGCTCCATAACCCCAGTCGTCATCAGGCTCTTTTTTTAAATCGCCAGCACTAATTTCGAGTTCAGCATCACATTTCTTGCAATTCACACGCATTGTGCTTTTATTTTCTTTAATTACTTTCATTAAAAATTCTCCTTCACTTGTGCTTATTAACACTACTGTGTCCAAATTATTTTATCATATTTACATAAAATTTTCAATTTATTATCTATTTAACTGCATTTTCTGCATATTTATTATTTACTATTACATTATATGGTGCTTTTGTATCAAGCTCTCCTGCCTCTGCCATAACAGTTTGAAGTCTATCAAAAGCCTCTTCTTTTAATACTGGTGTCTCATTCCAAGCATCTATATCCTTATAGCTTTGTACTGATTCAGCAAGCATTTCTATATCTGTATCCGGGAAAAAGCTTACTATTACTTCTGCTATTTCTTTTGCTGTATGTTTTTTTACCCATTGCAATCCTTTATATGTTGCATTTGTAAATCCTTGTATTATTTCAGGATTTGATTCAATGTAGCTTTTCTTCGCAAAATATGCTGTATATGGTATTTCGCCTGCTGCTTCACCAACAGATGCCACAATATATCCTTTACCTTGTGCTTCTGTCATTGATGCTGTTGGTTCAAATAGTGTTACATAGTCTGCATTTCCACCAGCAAACGCACCAGCCATTAAGTCGAATTTTATACTATCATCTAAAACAACTTCATTTTTAGTGTCTATCCCATTCTGTTTTAAAACATATTCAAATGTCATATATGGAACTCCACCTTTTCTACCTGGAATTATGGTAGAACCTTTTAAATCTGTCCATTTAAAATTATCATTTTTAGCTCTACTTACTAAAAATGAACCATCTCTTTTAGTCATTTGTGCGAATACTTCTATATAGTCCGCTTTTCCTTCATTATATACATAAATAGCTGCCTCCGGCCCAGCAAAACCAATATCACTTTGACCTGCTAACACTGCTGTCATAACTTTATCAGCACCTTGACCTGTTGTAATTTCTATATTTAACCCTTCTTGTTCAAAATATTTATTAGCTATTGCAACATATTGAGGTGCATAAAATACTGAACGTGTAACCTCATTTAATTGTATTGTAGTTACCCCTGTTTGCTCTTGCTCTCTATTTTGATTAACTATTATAACTGCTGCTATAACAGCACCTACAACTATTAATCCAATAAGTATACTTATTAAAACCTTTTTCAAGACTAAAATCTCCTTTCTCATTTAGAGGAAAAAGACATATTATCTTTTTCCTCTTATATATTCTTTTAAATTATCCAAATCTTTTGCTTCTTAAAATTAATTTTTCTAGTAGGACGACTGCTTCATACATAACAGCTGCAACAACAGCTAGTATTACTACACTTGCCATTACCAAATCTAATTGGAATACCTGACCACCATATACTATTAAATATCCTAAACCTGCTTTTGACACTAAGAATTCTCCTGATATAACACCAACAAGGGAAAGACCTATATTTACTTTAAGAGAATTTATAAATGTTGATATATTAGCAGGAATAACTATTTTAGTTAATAGCTGAAACTTATTTGCACCAAAAGTTCTTGCCATTTTAATTTTTTCATTATCTGTATTTATAAAGCCATTTAAAATTTCAAGTATTGTTACAACTAATGAAATTGCAAGTGCCATTACTATAATTGCAGATGTACCAGCACCAACCCATATTATTATTACTGGACCCAAGGCAATTTTAGGAAGACTATTTAATACTACTAAAAAAGGCTCTGCAACTTTTGATAAAAATTTAGATGACCATAAAATTATTGCTATTATTATTCCCAAAGCTGTTCCAGATAAAAAACCTACTATTGTTTCATATACTGTAACACCTAAGTGTTTTAATAAATCATTTTGCGATAAATTCATAAATGTTTTTAGCATTCTAGAAGGCTGACTAGTTATAAAGCTATCTATTATTCCTTTGTTTGCAAGTACTTCCCATAAGATTATAAAAGCTATTAATATTGTAATTTGAGTTACAACTATTGTAACTTTTGTAATCATATTTTTTCTTAAATATTTTTTTCTTTCTTCTGAATTATTTTTCTTTTGCATCCACATCTAGCTCCTTCCATAAGCTATCAAAATATTTGCTAAACTTAGGATTTTTTCTACAATTTACTGGGTCTCTATTTTCCATTTCAAAATCAATAGTTTCAATCTTCTTAACAGTTGCTGGTCTTTTAGTTAAAACTATTACTTTATCAGACATACTAATTGCTTCTGAAATGTCATGTGTAACCATTAAAGTTGTAATATTTTCATTTTTTAATATGTTGTATATGTCTTTTGTTACCATCATTCTTGTTTGATAATCTAAGGCAGAAAAAGCTTCATCTAATAATAGAATTTCTGGACGTATTGCAAGTGTTCTAATTAAAGCAACTCTTTGCCTCATTCCTCCTGATAGTTGTGTAGGATATTTATCCTTAAATTCATAAAGATTATATTTCTTTAATAATTCTCTTACGTATTCTTCATTTTCTTTTGTTTTTCTATGTGTTATTTCTAGTCCAAACAACACATTGTTATAGATAGTTCGCCATTCTAATAGGCTATCCCTTTGCAACATATACCCAATTTTAGATGATACATCTTCTGCTTCAATTCTATCAATATATATCTTACCACTACTCTTTTTTTCTAAGCCCGCAGCTATTGATAAAATAGTTGATTTACCACATCCACTTGGTCCTATTATGCTTGCAAATTCACCTTCATTTACACTAAAATTCACATTTCTTAAAGCTTCTGTTTCACCATTTTTAGCCTGATATGTCTTACATATGTTTTCTAATTTTAATATTTCCTTCATATGTTTTCCTCCTACTATACTTATATAATATTCACATAAAACAATAAAAGTGAAAACAAAAAGAGCAAACATATTAATATGTTTGCTCTTTTTGTTCAATCTTGACTTTGATTTTCTGCAAGATACACCTCATCTGAATCGCCATCAATATAATAGCGTTTTCCGTTTGGAAGCCAAAAATACTTTCTTCCATTTTCTGCTTCTTCCATAGATATTTCTACTTTGTAAGAACGTATGGCAGAATTTCTTTCGTCGGCACTCCGAACTTCTTTGATGCACATTAAGAATGTCCTCCTTAAAATAATTATTTGATGTCCTTTTTCTTTGTGTAAATCCCATAAGGAGATTATAAAAAGTACAATAGTACTATTATAACATAAACTTTTTGTTTTTGCAAATTTAAATTATAAAAATAAATCCATAGATAAAATCTATGGATTTATTTTATGGTGGGCAGGGATGGATTCGAACCATCGTACTCGAACGAGAACAGATTTCTTACTACTATAACTTTCATTACCACTATTAGTGTTTGTAGTCTGGACTTTCTCTTCATCTCTTTTGAGATGCCAGGTATAAAGTCTCTACACTCAAAAATTTCTTTTCTAGCTCGGGATTACCATCAGCTTACCTGTTAAGGATTCCCCGAATTAGCCCGGTGTTCATCATACAATCACTTGTATGAGCTGCAATTTTAGGTATTTGATACCAAAGACCACAGTCTGCCGCCTTTAGCCACTCGGCCACCTGCCCATGTGTTCGTTTTTTCGAACGCTTAATTATTATACTCTTTCCCATTATTATTGTCAATACTTTTTCAAAAAAATAATTTCTGTTTTATTAAAAAGTGAGCAGATTTTAAATCTACTCACCTCTTCTTTCTATTAAATCTTAGAATTTAATTCTTTCATTTATCCATTCTTTTACTTTGTCAATTTCAACTCTAACTTGTTCCATTGTATCTCTATCTCTTATTGTAACCATGTTATCTTCTAATGTATCAAAATCAACAGTTATACAATATGGAGTTCCTATTTCATCTTCTCTTCTATAACGTTTTCCAATGCTTCCTGCTTCGTCATAATCACACATAAATTCTTTTGATAAATCAGCATATATTTCTTCTGCTTTTTCACTTAGTTTTTTAGAAAGTGGTAAAACTGCTACTTTAAATGGTGCTAATGCTGGATGTAAATGTAATACTACTCTTGAATCTCCTTCTCCTAAATCTTGTTCTTCATAGCTATTGCATAAAAATGCAAGTGTTACTCTATCACATCCCAAAGATGGCTCTATTACATAAGGTATAAATTTTTCATTTGTTATAGGGTCTTGGTACATTAAATCTTGTTTTGAATGTTCCATATGTCTTGATAAATCATAATCTGTTCTATCAGCAATTCCCCATAATTCTCCCCAACCAAATGGGAATGCGAATTCTATATCTGTTGTTGCTTTTGAATAAAATACTAATTCTTCTGGTGAGTGGTCTCTTAATCTAATATTTTCTTCTTTCATTCCAAGAGATAATAGGAAATTTTTACAATAATCTTTCCAATACTTAAACCATTCTAAATCTGTCCCTGGTTCACAAAAAAATTCTAATTCCATTTGTTCAAATTCTCTTGTTCTAAATGTAAAGTTTCCTGGTGTTATTTCATTTCTAAATGCTTTTCCTATCTGTCCTATACCAATAGGTAATTTTCTTCTTGTAGTTCTAACAACATTTTTAAAGTTTACAAATATACCTTGCGCTGTTTCTGGTCTTAGATAAATCTCAGCACTTGAATCCTCTGTTACACCTTGGAAAGTTTTAAACATAAGATTAAACTTTCTTATATCTGTAAAATTTGTTTTTCCACAATTAGGACATTGTATATTATTTTCTTTAATAAAGTTTATTAACTCTACATCAGACATACCGTCTGCTATCATATCTTTTCCATTATTATGAGCCCATTCTTCTATTAATTTATCTGCTCTATGACGTGTTTTACATTCTTTACAATCAATTAATGGATCACTAAAACCACCAACGTGTCCAGATGCAACCCATGTTTGTGGATTCATCAAAATTGCTGCGTCTAATCCAACATTATATTTACTTTCTTGAACAAATTTCTTCATCCATAATTTTTTAACATTGTTTTTTAATTCTACTCCCAAAGGTCCATAATCCCAAGTATTTGCTAAACCTCCATAAATTTCAGATCCAGCATAAATAATACCTCTGTTTTTGCATAATGCAACCATTTTTTCCATTGAATCAACCATTTTTTCCTCCTCTATAATGCTAGGTTATATTACCAAAAAAACTTTCATTCCTAGCAAAAAATATTGCTAGGGACGAAAGTTTTATTCCGCGATTCCACCCTAATTGATATATTAAAATATATCCACCTTAATTTTATATTACGCTCAAAAGCTCCACCATATATTTAGAATTGCAAGCATCTCACCACCGCTTACTCTCTATAAATTCTATTTAATATACTTTTTCTTTCTCATTGCTTTAATTAGGATACCATAATTTTTGTAATTTGTCAATTTTTTTACACAAATTCATAATCTAATAATTCAATTTTATTTGAAATATATTCTTCTTTATCTTCTATTGGCTTACTCAAATCTGTTGATAAATACTTTTTATTATCATCAGGAAATACTGTAATAATATTTCCATCATTTTCCTCTTTCGCAAGTACACTGGCTATCATATTTGCACCTGATGAAATCCCAACACCCAAGCCTAATTTTATTGCTATTTTTCTAGCCATATTTATAGCGTCATCATCATTGATAAGTATAATTTTATCTATTTTATCTTTTTCTACTATTTTAGGAATAAAGTCATCTCCAATACCTTCAATTTTATGATTTCCTAATATAGTGCTTTGCAATAATAAAGGCATTTTATCTGGTTCTAATGCGTATATTTTTACACTCTCATTTACTTCTTTTAATTTTTTAGCCACACCCATTAATGTGCCGCCTGTTCCTATGCCTGAAACAAATCCACCTATATTGTTACCTAATTTATCTATTATTTCTTTTCCTGTTGTTTCATAATGAGCTAGTACATTATCTTTATTTTCAAATTGATTACTTAAAAATGCATTGTACGTTTTTGCATAATCTTCGGCTTCTTTTAAAACTTTTTTAAATCCACCTTCTTCTTTTGAAATTAATGTAACTTCTGCATTATACATTTTCAATATGTCTAATCTTTCTTTGCTCACCCAATCAGGCATAAATATATGCACAGGATTTCCAAAATATGCTCCAATTGCAGCTAATGAAATTCCAGTATTTCCGCTAGTTGCTTCTACTATTTCCATACATTTTTTTAGTTTTTTATTTTTATATGCTTCTTTTATAATATAATAAGCTACTCTATCTTTGATACTTCCGGTTATATTATATGATTCTAGCTTAGTATAAATATAGTTTTCTTTTCCATTATATTTATACTTTATTTTTATTAAAGGCGTATTTCCGACTTGTATATTCATTTTCTTTCCTCCATATATTATTTTATTCAAATAATATCTTTTCGATACAAAATATATTTTATTTTGAACAAATGTCCTCAATTATCTTTTTATATTGTTTAACTAACATATCATAACTTTCCTCTGTTATATATTCATTGACTTCGTGTGCTGTAACTGGTCCTAATCCAAGAATTATTTTGGTTACATTATTACTAATAAAACTCGCTTCTGTCATATAACCCGCTGTTTTTATAATGTCTGTTAAAGGCGTTTCATTTATAAATGATTTAATACTTTGTAAAATGACTGGGGTGCATTTGTATTTTTTAGATAATTCTTTTATTTTTGCTTTAATCAAATCAATATGCTCATTATTTGAAATTCTAAAATCTAATGTTACTTTACAACTAGCTGGTATTGAATTTACAGCGCTCCCTCCATTAATTATTCCTATATTCATTGTAGTATAAGGTATTTCATATTTTTCTTCTCTATATCCTTTTATATTTCCTTCATAATATTCATTTAGCTCTATTAAAAATTTAATTGCATTCAAATTTGCACTTTCTCCTTTTTCCGGATTACTTGAATGTGCTTTCTTACCAAGAAATTCAAGCTCATATTCTAGTAATCCTTTGCTTCCAACTAACATTTCATTATTAGTTGGTTCCCCAAATATCATTGTTTCAGGAAATTTGCAATTAATATCTAATAATTCATTTATTCCACCAAATCCTATTTCTTCATCATATGTAAAATATATTTTCATTCCATATTTTAATTTAGTAAAATCTATTTGTGAAATAGCATCTATCATTGCCGCTATTCCACCTTTCATATCGCAAACTCCTAAACCATATAACTTATTATCTAATTTAGTTAATTCCATGGGGACAGCAATTCCAAACATCTATATATTCAACAGTATCTGTGTGTCCTAAAAATCCTAATTTTTGTTCTTTTCCAATACTCATTATTAGACACTTATCTTTATATTCGGTTTTAAAGTTTAACTCTTTTAAATTTTTTTCTAAATAATCTACAATTTCAGTATTTTCCTTATCTTTTATTGTATTAAATTTAATTAAATCCTTTAATATTTTATATTCTTTCATAATTTTCCTCCTTAAAACAAAATGTATGGTAATTTTTAAATTTAATTACCATACATTTTTAATCATTATATTTTTATTTAAACATGACTAATATGTATGGGTGCTTTCCCATACATGACATAGATTATATAATTTTCTCAATAGTTTATTAACATTCATTTTAAAATTCCTCCTTATATATAAAACAAAAAGTCCCATGAAAAAATCTTTATTAAGACTCCTTCATAAGACTTTGTATCTTACTTCTGTGTAAGCAATATTTTATTGCTTTGGCACTGCTCGTTATTATGTAAAACTTAAATGCCCTCCTAACTTTTTAATATTTTACACTATTTATTTAAAAATGTCAAGTGTTATTATATAGATAACAAAAAACTCAATCAAATAGATTGAGTTTTAATGGTCCGCCCTCTAGGATTCGAACCTAGGACCCACCGGTTATGAGCCGGTTGCTCTGACCAACTGAGCTAAGGGCGGTTAAATAAAAAAAGTCTGGAGCAGGTAGTGGGAATCGAACCCACGTCATCAGCTTGGAAGGCTGAGGTTCTACCATTGAACTACACCTGCATTTCATCTCCTGACAAGTATAAATTATAAACTTTATTTTATACTTTGTCAAGAGATTTTTTATATATTTTTTAAATTTTTTAAATATTTTTATTTGATCCTTTTAAAAAGCTCTTACTCATTTAAGAAATTCATTACCAGGTCTACTATAACACTTTTTTCTTTTGGATTTGATTCAGCAATTAATAATGTTAAAGCTGCCAAGGTATTGTTATCTATTATTTGATTACCATTTTTATATAGCAAACCATAATAATTTAAAAAATATATAAATAATGTAGCAGCAATTCTTTTATTTCCATCAGTAAAAACATGATTTTTTACTATTAAATATAGAAAATTTGCAGCTTTTTCCTCAATACTATTATAAACATCTTGTCCCCCAAAACTTTGATATATATTTCCAATTATAGATTCTAGACCTCTATCTCTTTCAACAGCAAATATAGAACTGGCTTCATTAAATTTCAGTTTTTGTATAATTGCTATACATTCATTGTATTCTATCCTTCTGTCATCTATATTTCCTTTTATCTTTTTTAATGTCCTATGGTCATAATCGTCTAATAAATCTAATGCCTTAGAATATTCGCCAATTACTTTTAATATTTCTTTTGCATCATTTCCTTTTAGTCTATCATCCATTCTGTTAGCTATATCTATTAATTTTACCGTTTTTTCTAAATATTCTAATCGTTTTTGATTTACTGCATAACCTTTTATCATATATTCTTTTAATATTTTATTAGCCCATTGTCTAAACGCAATACCTCTTTTACTATTAACACGATAGCCAATTGAGATAATCATGTCCAAATTATAGTATTGAACTGTATATGTTTTTCCATCGCCAGCAGTATGCTCAAAAAATGAGCATACTGAATTTTCTTCTAATTCACCATCTTTATAGATATTTTGAATATGCCTTGTAATTGTTCTTCTGTCTTTTTCAAACAATTCTGCCATTTGCTTTTGTGTTAACCATACAGTTTCCTCCTTTACATTAACTTCAAGTTTTACATTTTGATTTTCAAATAAAATAATTTCATTTTTCTTTTCTTTCATTTAAAAATCCTCCTTTCTTTAATTTAATATTTATACTGTGAGGCAACAAAAAAAATAGGGTGGCAATCCCCTTTTTTATTGCCCCCTATTCATAAACTTATTACATTATATGTTTGTTATTTTGTCAATAGTATTTATTTTATTTTTTAAATTTTTCTTGTCAATGCTTTGTTAGGTCCCCAAATACATGGTGCTGTACATTTCCAACCAGCATATTTACATCTTATTCCTGCTTCATATTCTTTCAAATATTCATAAACTTCTTCATTTGTATCTTTGGTTGCTTCTAAATATTTATCTAATATTTCTTTTGTTTGAAGCATTATTTCTAATTGTGCGCATCCACATAAACGTTCTTTTGTTTTTAGTATAAAGTTTTCTACTGTTCCTCTTTCATTTATATTAATTAATAAGCCTTGTGGATATTTATCACCTAATGAATTTATATCTTTTAACCATTCTTTTTTTAATTCTTCATTATCTTTTATAATTAATGGTATATAATATTCGTTTCCTTCTGGTATAGTTATTTTATAATCTATTGTTCTATGTCTTTGTGCTTGTGCAAATTCTGCAAATGTTCCTTTATATGTTGTACAATAGTTTTCACCAAATTCTTCTTTTCTATTTATTCTTGTATCAAATAATGATAATGTACGTTTCTTTACTTTTGCATTTAAGTTATCTACTCTTAAATCTTTTAATTGTTCATTAAAATCTTTTAAAAATGGTTTTAGCATTTTGTTAAATGCTGTATCTTCTGCATTTAATATAAAGTCTTCAAACCAATCCATTATGTAATTTATTTGTCTTAAACTTACTGAATACTCCATTGTAGTTGAAGGTGTAAAAATACTTATTAAATATCTTGCATTTTCTTGTGCTAATTTTAATACTTGTTTTTCTTGAATATTAGAATATTCTTTTGATATCTCTTTTGAAAATATTTCTATCCATTTTTCATATAGTTCTTTTTCTTTATCTTCTAATTTCATTTTTGTATATCTAGCTGATTTCTCAGATGTTGTATACATTCCTTCATTATTTAATATTATTGCTAATATCTTAGGAATTTCTTCTAATGCTAAATTGTATGTTGGATGATCAAATACACTATGATGTCCTGATATTAAAGTTCTTTCCGCTCTTTTTATTGTTTTTTCTTTTTCTTCATTAAATAATACATCTAATGTATCTGGCATGTAGCATATCCCTGCTGATTTTCCCGAAAATAAAATTGCATCTTCTTTTGTTAATACATTTTTTTCTTTTGTTGAACCTAAAATTGATATTTTCATATTTCTAATCCTCTTTCTTATATATACTAAAAGCGTATACCTAAAAAGGTATACGCCTAAATAACTATTTTATCCTCTACCTTCTGGAAGGGCTTCTGGTAATTCTAATCTTACTTTTATCTTGAATACATATGTCATAGCTCTAACTATTCTACTTTGTTTAACTCTTTGCCATAATGAAGGTTTAACCTCGAATGTTTCTGCTACATATTCTGGTTCAGCAACGGCATTCTCTTCTACTACTTCTTCAACTGGTGTTGGAATTCCTTTTAATGCATCTGCCACTTCAATTCCTATAAAACTTAGAGCTTTTGATCTGTCTTCTATTCTTTCCATATCTATTTCAATATGTAAATTAGTTTCTAAATTAGAAATTCTAGCTTTAATTAATTTTAATGCATCATTATAATTTTCAGATGTTTTTCCTTTACATCTTCCAATAATACCTAACGTTTCAATTATATCTTCTTGGAAATATTTTTCAGCACTTTTAACTTGATCTTTCCAATCTTTTTCTTTATTTTCTACGCATACTAATAATTCACCAAGTTTAACAGCTAATTCAATATTCTTTTCTCTTTGAACTATTAAATCTTCTATTAATTTAGTGTTTTCTTCAAATTGGTTTGTTGCATACTCAACTAGCCCATAAGCTGCTTTATATACAGCTGCTGGGAAATTCTTTTTATTTGGATATTCTATTAAGTATGCTTTTACAGAATCTATTAAATCCTTAAAGTAAGCATCATCGTCTAATTGTACGATTTGTTTCTTACTATTTGGGTTAATTAATTTTTGAATTTTGTCGATATTTGATAAAATTTTTTCTTCGGTTATCACCATTCTAACGTTTACTATGCCTGATTTTTTCTTTCTGAATAAAGACATCGTAAACCTCCCTCCTTTGTTCCTACAATGTTCTTTTTAATCTGACGTTATTATATAACTATTTACGGAAATCTACAATAGGAAACACAAAAATATATATTTAATTTCAGTTACAATAATATTACAAATATATTACAAATGTCAATAGTATTTTATATTAATTTTAAAAAAATTAGAGACAAGTTTTTTTCTTGTCTCCATAAATTTTTTTAGTTATCTTTCTTTATTTCAGCAAATCTTTTAATTTTCATTGTTGTTGTTTTTTCGAATTCATCTTTTTTTATTTCTAATCTCTTAATTGCTTTATATGAAGTTAATTTTCTATTTACTTGTTTTATTTCATTCCAGATAATATCATAAACTTTTTCTTCTGATAAATCTTTTCCATGTTTTTCTTCTATTTTTTCATATTCTGGTATTACTTTAACAGTTATTGTTAATTCTTTGTCATCCTCGTTTAATTGTTTTCCATATACCATACATTCTTTTATTTCTTCTACTTTTCCAAGTAATAATTCTATTTCTTCTGGATAAATATTTTTACCATTTTGAGTAACTATTACATTTTTAGTTCTACCTGTTATGTATAAAAAACCATCTTCATCAATATATGCAATATCTCCTGCATTAAACCACCCATCATGCATTACTTCATTTGTAGCTTCTTCATTTTCATAGTAACCAAGCATTAAAGTTTTGCTTTTGATCCAGATTTCCCCTTCTCCATTTTCATTTGGGTTTTGTATTTTTATATCTGCACATATTACTGGTTTACCAGCAGATCCCACTTTTGTATCATATTCTGGTGTTAGTGCTGCAATCGGTGCCGTTTCTGTTAAACCATAGCCTTGTAAAAATGTAATTCCTATATCTTGTACCCATTTACCTATTTTTGCATCTATTGGCGCAGCAGCTGATACTATAAATCTTAAGTTTC